>NZ_JBFEGN010000011.1:0-71922 GCF_047228825.1 Siminovitchia jepli | reverse complement strand
AATTATCCCATATTTATCAAAATTTGGGGGGGTAAAATAAGTGAATTATCTCGAAGAATTTTTACTCCTCAAAGCTGAGGGCAAACATGATGGAAATCGCGGGGTTTGACCATGTATCATCCGCTTCACCCGTGGAGAATGTTTGTATTTCATTAACAGTGAGAGCAAAGCTGCTCAACTATTAGACGCCTTGCTCATCGGCGTACAGACTGGAATGCCTCTGACGAGATCAAGGAAACACGGCGAGGAAAGCAGTCTCAGGCAGCAGTCCTCGAAAAAGTTTACGCTTTTTCTTCGTGCGATGACGGTGCTGTCGAAGCTTTCCTTGTCCTGCCGCTTCGCCTGCACTGGCACATCCTGTGCGTCGAAGGCAGACACAGGAAAGCTGCTTTTGAAGAAAAATTTTCTTAGCAAATGATGCTTTATTTACTGACAAAAAAGCACGCGGCCGAAAAGGCGCGTGCTCGCTTTTTTTACATCAGTTCGTTTCAATCAAACCGTATTTTCCGTCCTTACGTCGGTAAACAATATTCGTTCCGTTCGTTTCGGCATCCGTAAAGATGAAAAAATTGTGCCCGAGCATGTTCATTTGCAGAACCGCTTCTTCGCTGTCCATCGGTTTTAAGTCAAAACGTTTTGTCCGAACAATTTTTAACTCATCATCTTCTTCCGCTTGTTCTGAAGAGGCGCCGTTGACGCCGGTTGCAAATAGCTGCTCAATATTGCCTTTTTCCCGAAACTTGCGATTTACTTTCGTTTTATGTTTCCGGATTTGGCGTTCGAGCTTGTCAACGATTAAATCGATGGCTGCATACATGTCATCATTTACTTCTTCAGCCCTTAATACCAATTGAGGAAGGGGAATGGTTATTTCAACTCTGGATTTTTTATCAGGGTTTACTTTTAAATTAACATGTACATTTGCATCAGGAGTTTCAATAAAATATCGTTCTAGCTTGCTTACTTTTTTCTCTACGTGGTCACGGATCGCCTCAGTAACCTGGATGTTTTCTCCACGAATCTGATACTTTAGCATATAAACTCCTCCTTTAAAAGGCTATGTGTATATACTTCTATATGATACCCTTTATTCCTGCCTCACGGCGGCAAAAAATTTGTCGAATTTATGAGTAAAGGGGAGAATGATTATAGCCGTTTGTCATAAAAAGCCCCGTCAAGCCGGCTCGCAGACCGATACGGATCGGCATAACGCGATGCAGAAGCTTTTTTCAATTCCAGCCCATTCAATTCCCGTAAAATATGATTATGGATTCTCTCCAATAAAAATGACAATTCTTTATTGAGCTCCAAAAGCTTTCTTCCGGACAGTTTGTCTTCGCTGGAAAAAGGGGGTTGAATATGCTGAAGCAGATTCTCACGCCTGTGCAGCGTCTCTTCAATTTTACTCGTCAAGTGTTCACGTTCCATTGTATCAGAATCGCGGAGAATCACCAACAATTCCTCCGTAAGACGCAGGCATTCCCGGACCGCACTCATGGCATGCTCCCATTGGGCGAGGCGTGCTGCTGCCGTCTGTTGATTTGAAGCGCCTCTTTCCAGGCGTCGCGAAACTCCGTCATGATAGCTTCCGCTTCATTTAATAAATCCAAATCTTGATGAATATTTGCTTCAAGCAAGCGCCTGTTTGCATATTCGTACAAGGACATCATCTCTTTTGCCAGGCCGATGTCCATATTTAACGTCGCCATCAGTTCAGCGATGATGTTTTGTGCTTTTTGAATATTTTTGTTCCGCTCCTCAATCTGTTTTTCCATGATCGCTTTTTTCGCAAGGCCGATAAATTTCAGGCAGCCGTTATACAACATTAACGTCAGCTCCCCGGGAGAAGCCGTCGTGACAGAATTCGTTTGATACGTCTCATACGGATTCCTGCTTGCCATGTCATCTCTCTCCATTCTTCATGATTCATCACATTCCGCCAAATTGCTGCATCAGGTAAAGCGCCTGGTCGTTGGCCCGCTGAATGGCTTTCTCCATTGCGGTAAATTGCTTCCATAATCTATTTTCTACCATTTTTAGACGCTTTTCAAATCTGTCGATATTTTGGTCGACCGTGATCAGTTGCTTGCCTAGTGCAAATTGTTGGTTCGTTGATGTTGCCCTCCCGGCTTTTTCCTGGATTTTTGTGATTGTCTGGTTGACCGTGTCATATAATTTATGGACAATCCCCCTGTCGGCATCCGACGTCCCCGAGCCCCGGAACAAGTTTTCCACGGCTTCCGGATCCCGCTCCAGCGCCTCCTTTAATTTTGCGTCGTTAATTTCAAGCTTTCCGCCATCCCGATAATTGGATGTTGTTGTAATGCCAATCGCTGCCAATTGTTTAAAAATACCATTTGTTTCGACGGAGCTGAACATGTCAAGGCGCATTTGGGAAAGAGCGCCCGAAAGAATCGGATCGCCCTTCAACAGACCGCTTTTGGCCATTTCTTCCCATTTTTCCTGCTGCTTTTCCGTAAGCTGCTCCCGGTCTTCATCGGTTAATGGCTGGTAATTTCGATGCCGCTCTTCGTTTAACTTTTTTTGAATTTCCGCAATCAGCTCATTATATTGATTCACAAACTCTTTAATCGTTTCGAACACGGCATTCGAATCATTTGAAACTGTAACGGAAACAGGATCCGTAAAGGTCTGTTTTAGAGTAAAGGTGACCCCGTTCATTTCAAATGTGTTGGATTGTCGCTCTGTTGTCAGGCCGTTGATAGTAAACATTGCATTTTGCCCGCGTGATTCCGCGGTGCCCGAGAACTTTAATACATCCATGAGAAATGAGCCGGATAAGATGATCCCGTCTTCTCCATTGTTGAAATCCCCGGTTTCTTTTCTTGTTAATGTTACCTGGTCCTTAAATGAATCGTAAAACATCGTCACCCCGGCAGACGAATCATTTACCTTTCGGATGACATTATTTAATGATTCATTTCCGGCAAAAAATATTCGTTCTTCAATCTTTCCTTTTGATTGATGGGAACCGATCGAAAAATTTGAATAATGCTGTTTGAATGTCGCCGTTATTTCGGTTCCTTCCTCTAGCGGGTCATTAAACAGGATTTCACCCGTCAATGTATTGACTTTTCCGATACTTCCCAAGCTGGCAAATCCGGCATTATCAACGGAATCCGGATCCATTGTGTAAGCCGTTCCATCAATGGTCACCGTCAACTCTGCAATGGATCCTTTTCCCAACCTCCAATTGATTTGTTCGGTATCTGCCGTCTGGGAGACCGTTTTTTCGGCAATGGCATATTCAACCCTTACCGTACTGCCTTTTGGCAAGACTTCGCCAAATGAAAGCGTTCCTGCACCGGCATCATATAAAACCTGACCTTCTCCGGGAACACCTGTCGTTACCACTTCATACACTTTTCCGTTTACTTTCACGCTCATCTCATTATTGAGGACGGAAGCGCCATTCAGTTGCAAATCAATCGGCCCGCTTCCATCGCCTGCACTTATGGTCTTCGTTTCAACGACACCCCGGCTCCATTTCAAATCCGGAAGAACAGTTTGGGACTGGCCCCATAAATTTTGTGTTGGATCTATTTTTTCTCCGGCAGCCGTTATCTTGTTGCCGACTCTATATGCTGCCTTTGCCAATTGACTGACACTCTCGATGGAATAGGACGCCTGCGCCGCTCCGCTCGCCACGGTTGCCGCCACTTTTGCTTCATCAGATGCTGATGTCATTCTTGCCCGATAATTCCCCGACAATTTGAGCTGGGATAACTGGTTGCGAAAGCCAAGCAACAAAGTATTGATCGCGCGAAAATCATCACGCTGCCATTCTAAAATTTGTTTTTTCTGCTTTAACTTGTCAAGCGGCATCCGATTTACTTTCATCATGTCTTTCACAATCGAGTCGATGTCCATGCCGCTTGCCAAACCGCCGATTCTCATTTTGAAACACTTCCTTCACAATTTCTTGTCTACGATAAGCCCCAAAGAACTTGCCATGGCCGCAAATATATCCAGCAGTTTTTTTGGGGGGATTTCTCTCAGTACTTCATCGGTTTCCTGATTGAGGACTTTTACGTAAAATTGATTAAGCTGTTCATGAAGCTCAAATTTCAAGTACGTTTGCGCTGACCGCTGCAACAGATCATTTGCATAAGACACTGCTTTTTCCAGCCGGGCTTTTGATTCGATCTCGGAAGTTTCGGAAGAATGTTCTCCTCTTTGCCTGGGCTCATGAAAAGGCTCCACAGCAACCCTTTGGCGGGAAATGGCAACAATCATTTCATCTGCTGCAGGCCTTCCTACAACCGATCCAACCATCGTCCTTCTCTCCTTCGGCAAAAAAATGCTTCCTTATAGACTATATCGGCATGAATTTCAAATATTTAACCTCCCTCCCCAAAGAGATCTCCCACTTCCGTGAGAAATGCCTATTTTGGTTTCTTGACCCATTTATAGATGCCTTTTCTTGTAGCGGATGCATATGATGGGGTGAACAAATTAAAATCTTAAAAGAGGAGGATCCCAGGTGAATCATTACTATCAACCGGATGGACCTGGCCACTATGGTTATTATGGAGCGTATCCGCAGCGAGACGAAAGACTTTGGTTCGGAAGGCCCTTCTTCAGACCGTATGGATTCGGCCCATTTTTTGGCCCATTCGGCTTTGGCTTCGGCTATCCTTTCTTTCCATTTTTTGGTAAATACCATTTCAAAGTACCGGACATGAACACGTGTCCGGTTTCGACAATTTATCCATTCATTTCCCAGGAAATTCACTTTGCAGAAGCTGTTTTTAGTATAATGGCAGCAAGGAGGAGTGAAACATGAGCGAGAGAATTGCCTTGTCTTGGAGCGGCGGAAAGGATAGCTGCATGGCTTTGCACAAACTGATGGAAGCAAATAAAAAGGTTGCATGTCTTGTAACGACAATACCCCGGGAAACGGGAAGGACATTTGCCCATGATGAAGATACGAATAAACTGGAAGCCCAAGCGGAAGCTCTCGGTGTCCCCATCGATTTTATCCATTGTTCCTACGATACATATACTGAAGATTTTTTACAAAAGTTGCTTGAACTGAAAGCGAAATATGAATTGGACGCCATTGCCTTTGGCGACATGTACCTGAACGGCCACCGGGAATGGGGCGAAAAATTGGCAGCCGCCGCCGGGCTTGAGGCGCGATATCCTTTGTGGATGGACAAATCCTTGATGCTGGATGCACTAAAAAAATTTGTCAGGCTTGGCTATGAGGCCGAAGTGATTAAAGTAAGGGAAGATGTTTTGCCGCAGGATTGGACCGGCCGCATGCTCGACAAAAGTTTCATTGAAGAAATCAGCAAAAAAACGGGAGTCTGCCCAATGGGGGAAGCCGGCGAGTACCACACTTTTGTTGTTGACGGGCCGTTGTTCAAGGAGAGGGTATTGCGGTAAGCAAAAGTTGCGAATGTAACAGATTGAACATTCCCATATTATCTTCACAAAAAAAACCCCAAAACTTTCTAGTTTGACTCTCCGGCAAGTAGGAAAAGTAAAAGAAACAAATCCCATAACAGGAGAGTGACATCCATTGAGTAAAAACAAAACGCTGTTCTCCACTTTAGCCCTCGGAGCCGCTTATCTCTTGAGAAACGAGAAATCACGAAATAAGATTATGAACCAACTTAAAAACTTGGGAACAAAAAAGTCAAATAGATGACCGGTTAAAACAGGCGCGGATCGTTCCCCCCGCCTGTTTTTCGCAGATACCGGGAATCGTGCATGTTAATAACTTGCCATCATGCCATTCAATCATTTTACTCAGTACGGCATTGCAAGCCCTCTTTTTTAGAAGGGTCCTTTTCCCATCATTTCTGTCATAAGTTCCTTCATTTCACTCATTTGCGGCAAACGTTTTACCTCAACCGCCTTGATTCCCAATTTATCAAGAAGCGGTTCAAGCATTTGGCGAGGATACGTTTTCACCCAAATTTCCCTTGGGTTTTTTTCAATTGCCTTTATCATTTTTATGAAAGTATGCTGATAATCATCAGTTCCCGGCTGCCCTTCCAATATATCGTAAAAGATTACCAGCCCGTTGCGTTTATCAAGAGCGGCTGCCATCATTGGAAAATAGGGCCTTTCCGAAGGTCTGGACTGTATGGGCATATCCATTCTAAAAAAATCGATTTCAATAGGGGCATTGTATTTTTTATACTTCAACAAACGCTTTATCTCGATTTCCGGAACAAAAAGCGGCTGCTTTCCGTCGTTTGGCTTGTTCATTTCCAATTGATCGACAGGAATGATTTCCGTGTGCCACACAAAATTTCCTTCCGTTTTCATTGCCGCCCTTGCCAATACTTTACCTTCTTCCAACATATTAGGAATAGGAAGGCCTTTTTCCGCTGCCTTCACAACCTCTATCGCCTGTTCAATGGCAACCTTCAAAAGCCGGGCTTCCTCCTGATCAATCATCCAAGGATAGTATCCCGGTTTAAAACTTCTGAATTGCGGCCACTGTTTTTTTCCTCTGAAAGACATGCCATTGGCTTTGATCAATTGATAATCTTTATGATGGAGTTCTTCCCTGTTTTCAAATGATAAAAGGATGCTTCTTTGATTTTCCACGATTTCAAATTCGTCATCGATTTCATCCCTTAATATTTTCATTAAAATTTGATAACCCTCATCACCGATATAAACCGCCATGCCAAATTCCTCTTGCAGGGCACCCAGTATGCAGCAAAACATTTTTTCGCCTGTCAAGGGATCCACGACAACAAAAATGTCATCATCGTCAAATTTTTCCCACGGCTTTAATGCATTAAATGTTTTTGCTTTTTTGAATAACTCCCTTACATCGGGACCTTCTTGATGATCCGGACTTTCTTTAACAGGCTTGGCCAACGAGGACAATGCTTCATTAATCTCTTCCGTCAACTCTTTTGGGTCCACTTCTTCCGGCTCAAATCCTTCTTCCAGAAGCTCTCCCCTGCTGTCTTCTTCAGGAGCATGCCTTACTGCCTTGACACAACGGGGATATAAAACCCGGTCCTCGGGAGGAAGAACTTTTTCCAGCACTATTTCATGTTCCCAATCATCACCAAAATCGTATGTATAAATAGCCCTGTCCTTTTCCACCACAAACCAGTCAGAAAGCTTTTCCCCGCATTCATCATAAAGATCGTTCATATTGAAGCCCCACGAATCGTTTTCCTCCGATCCTATTTCTATACGATCCAATCGATCTCCGGAGGATTTTTTCATCATAAAAGTGTGCAGATGATAGTCAAACCACTCAAAGGCAGCCTGAAGAACCTTGTGAAATTCATAAAATGTCATATCACCGTCAACTTGCAGCCTTCTCCATACGGGCGGTTTCATGCCCATTAACGAAACCTTAAACTGTAAAATCATTTGCTTCACCCCTCATGATTGTTTCTACCAGTTTAAAATAACGGAATGGCAAATGCGAATGATTTATTTCCGAGCGACTTTTGTGAAAGAGAGTGTTGATACTTGATACACCCTATACGGGGGGCAGCTTGCGGTACATTTATCATTTTTTTAGAAATGGGCCTATTCCCGTCATTTCTTCCATTAATCCCTTCATTTCACTGATCATCGGCAATCGTTTTACCTCTTCGGACAGCTGTAATGCAACGGGGATATAACACGCCTTCCTCGGGCGGCAGAATTTTTCCAGCACAATGTCATGTTCCCAGTTGTCGCCAAAATCATACGTATAAATAGCCCTGTCCTTTTCTACGACAAACCAGTCCGATAGTTCTCCTCCTCTTCATCGTATTGCTCGCCAAAGAAAACGAAGAACTCGTCTTCCATCGATCCGATTTCAACCGCATCCATTCTTTTCCCATTGCATTTTTTGATAGAAAAGGAATGCAAATGGTAATCATCCCAGTCGTAAGACTATTGCAAGGCCAAGTGAAATTCATAAAATGTCATGTCCCCGTTAACCTGCAGCCTTCTCCAAACAGGCCCCGACACATCTTTCAATGTCACTTCTTTCACCCCTGCCGTCCTTTTTTATATAAGTGTAATTATAGAATGGAAAAAAGCGAAGGAGTTAGAGGGGGGTTTTGCAATGTATTGCGCCAACAAAAAAACTGAATAAAAACCTTTTAAAACATCAATTTCCGACGTAATAAATGATACAATGGAATTATCAGATAACGGGGTGATGGCTGGCATGGATTCGAAAGTGCTGAAACGGTTACCGCTCGAACGGCTGATGGATTTAAAGGTAGACTATGCTTTTAAACAACTTTTCGGCAGTGAAAAGAACAAAGAAATTACGGTTGTATTTCTTAATGCCATATTGCAAAAAACCGGGCGCGAACCCATCAAGGACATCTTGTTTACGAACACGGAAGCAGGCGGAGAATATGACGGGGATAAACAATCGAGGCTGGATTTACTAGTTGTTACCAATGCCAATGAGTGGATAAATGTAGAAATTCAGTTTACAAATCCATATGAGATGATTAATCGCTCCATATATTATTGGGCCGGTATCTACCGTTCTCCGATGAAACCAGCCATGGGTTATAAGGAATTAAATCCGGTTATTGCCATTAACATTTTAAATTTTGGCTTATTTAAAAAAACGGACCGTTTTCATACAATTTTTCATTTATACGAAGATGAAGAAAAGTTTAAGTTGACGGATATCATGGAATTCCATTTCATTGAAATGACTAAATTGATTAGCGAATGGAAAAAAGAAAAACTTAATCCATGGGACGACGTGCTTGCCAGATGGCTGTTATTGCTGGGGATTGTTGACCACCGAAAAGGGAAAATATATGATGATATCTTTAAAGAATTGGAGGAGATTGCCTTGAAAGATGAAACATTGCGTACTGCCTTTCAAAGCTGGGAAGAGCTGAGCGGCACCCAGGAAGAAATCTTGGCATACCAAGCCCGGCTAAAAAAAGTGCTCGATGAGGAAGCGGCTATTCGTGAAGCGGAATTGCGTGAACAGGAAGCACAAGAGAGAGGTTGGAAAAAAGGGTTGGAAAAAGGAAGAAAAGAAAGAAGTGAAGAGATAGCCCGCCGCCTTCTGGCTAATAAAACAGATGTAAAGACCGTGGCTGAAATAACCGATCTCCCGAAAGAAAGGGTACTGGAGATCCAGAAGGAGGTGAGGGAATAACTCCTAGTTTTTCATATATGTTCATTCCATTTTGCATATTTTTGGACACAGCAGCAACAGCTACGATCGGATGCGTTGGTATGTTTACCTATCGCCCTAATTTGTCCAAAAAGCGCTTTTTTGTAAAAGCCTCTAATTTTTGGCCAACAGCTATGATCTCAGCAGATGAATCCACTCATCTTTTACCTTTTTCCAGAGTCTTACTGTCTTCCTGAGCTGTCCAGACGTCCAGCCTGAGCGGTTGCTTGCCCGTCATGGGCAGGGTATTGTTCATTTTGTTCCACTCCAGAAGGCTCTTGCTGGTCCATCTGTCTGGCTAAACATCTGGAAATTAAGAATAATCTCGGAGTGTAATAAAAGAGCGGCTTTCTGTCAATCTGAAGTTTCGGTAAAAGTGCCTATAAATCCCGGCACTGATGGTTTTCTATTATTGTTTGGTCACTAATGCCCTTTTTCCGATTATACCGCCTTTTGCAGGATTGTTCGGTTTCAGTTTTTTTGTAAATGTCATTGTGGTTTGCTTCCTGCAGACCGGAAACCCTGATGAGAGGTTGTTTGAAAACCTTCTTTGATGCCTCGCCAAATAATATGATCATCTGCTCCTCACTCTGGCTTTCAATCTGATTAACAAAAGATAAGCGAGCACCTGGATGAACAAATTACTATATGAAAATTTCGTAAAATAAAGATACAACTTGATCAAAGTCAATCGCTTTCATGGAACCCAATTTCCTCTGAATGAATTTATCTTCAATAGTAAAAATTTTATTCGGAAGAACCCATTGATCTCCATATATTAGACCTGCATCCAGTGGATTTCTTAGTTTATATTCATACCGGTTTTGGTCTGGTTTCTTTTCCTGACTGGTGATTGCGAGACAAACATATTTTCCGTATCGGTCATGATGTTTATTGTTGCTTATGATTACCGCCGGCCTCTTTTTATATGCCCTTTGATCAGAAAATGGAAAAGGCACTAATATAATGTCACGTTGCTCATAATTCATTATACGCGTCATCCTTCTCATTCTCCCAATCCTCACGCAATGACTCATTTACCAATTGATAATACACCTCATCATCTATTTCGGAAAATAATTGTGTAAGGTCTTTTCTAATTTTCCGCAGATTTTCCGCATGGGTATGTTTTTTTTCACGAGATAAAGAATCAATCAGCCTGTCCATCTCGTTTAAAATATCGTCTTTGCTGGCCTTAGCCACTTTACATCCCTCCAAAAAGTTTATAAATATGCCCAATTTAATCATTTTCATTATAAGGGAATCATGTAATGCACTACAATATAAGAATCATGTTATACATTACAAATGTTAAGAATATTCTTCCCCAGAGAGGGGAATCTGATATTAAGTTTCGTTTGTTTCTTTATTTTCTTCTATTTCCCTTAACAATACTGTACAATCGGATGTGAAAGGAGTGAAAAAGAAATTGGCAAAACAAACCGGCTCTCTGTTTAAAAACATGACGGATGCAATTGGGAAAATGAACGAAAAGGCCATCAGCGACAATGTAAAACGTTACGTTCAGATGATTCATCAATCCATTGAAATCGAAAAGGAAAAGGAAATGCTTTACATGGAGCTTAATGAAGAAGAAAAACTTGAGGCAGAATACCTTCTGAAGGACCTGTTTCAACCGGAGCTTCCCGAATTCATGCCGGTGTCAGAAGTGGCCCAAATGCTAGGTGTAACACCGCAGATGGTCCGTAGATATTGCACGGAAGGAAAGATCTTTGCAAAACAAAGGCTGGAAAACAGTGGCCAGTGGCTTATCCCTGTTGAACAATTTGTAACAAGACCTGAATTTTTCAAGTATCTGAAAGAGAAAGAAATCAACAAAAACAAGTCAATAAAAATGGCAAAAATGATGATTGAATCTTTTAATACTTAAAGGCAAATGGTTTACCGTATAATGATAAAGTTACCACTTGAGCGAGGCTCCACATTCAAAGAAAAAAAAGGAGAGTTATGTATGGCATCAGAAAATCTGGAAGATCTTTTAAAAAGAAAAAAGAAAATGAAAGAACAGGCCAATATTGATTGGCAGAAAGAAAAACAGCTTTGGATTAGTCGGATTAATGAGTTTTATGAAGAAATTCAAGCATTCCTGAAGCCCCTTCAGGAAAAAGACCTTTTATCATTTAGTTTTGAAGAAATACAATTGAACGAAGAAATTATTGGAGATTACGATACAAAAAAAATGATCGTTCAATTTCCGGATCAAAAAGTAGTGATTCAACCCGTTGGAAGAATTATTATAGGGGCCAAAGGCAGAATGGATATGATTGGAGAAAATGGAACTGTAAAATTTCTTTTAGTAAACAAGGAGTTGCAAAGGCCATACTATTTAATCAAAGAGACGGTTTCAAATAAAGTCAACACCCAACCAGACCCGGAATTAAAGTGGAAAATTGCAACACCGCCCCCAAACATCGAATATATCAACCTGAACAAAGATTCCTTTTCAAATGCTTTACTGGGAGTCTTATCTAAATGAACAAAAGGATCACCTTTTCCGGAGAAACCAGGGAATTGGATCAGATCTATCTCTTCTTCAATGATACCCGTCAAGCATTAACTCATTATAAACAATCCATTAAAAAAGGGAGAATAGTCGCTGATCAATTTATCGGCTTTACTCCCAATGAGCTAGACGAATGGTTTAATCAGCATTTAGAAGAGCTTGAAAAGTTAGTGTGCCTGGAAATGCTCTCATCTACAGAAGCAGCATTAAGAATGGATTATTTGAAAAGGATTTATAATCGAAAGAAAGACAATCTAAGCAGGATATTCAGATCAATATACCGCGAGAAATCGGCACGCGCATCCCTTGACCAAGATATTCTTGAAAACTGGAAATTACAGTATCCCCAAATAAAATCATTAATTGATGATTATAAAAGCTTACTTAACTATAGAAACTGGCTTGCACATGGGCGTTATTGGACACCAAAATTTGGCAAGAGGTCTTATGATCATTCCTTAGTTTTTATCGTGTGCAAAAGTCTTGTAGAAAATATAAAGCTTCTATCCGAATCCTGAGCATAAAATAATTCCGCTAATAGAATTTCTTTAGCATTATGAAACAGAAAATATATAACGGCGAGGCATTATTGACTTGTCACGAACTGAAACAAAAGATGGAGCAAATACATTCGTTACAATACAAACGGATTAAAGCAAAATTGACCGGTTTAAGTTAATAGGTGTCAGTTCTGTCAGGAGCCAAAAGCAATCAATACCGAACCCAAACCGGCCAAACAATAGCATTATTAAAGCACTATTTTATGGGGAGCATTACCTTTTGAGGCTTTTTTTCGAAAACTGCTAAAACTTAGACTAGCGATTATCAGTTCCACCGCCCCAAAGCTGACGTCCGCCGGTATGACCAGTGGCTGCATGGGTTTGTTCATCGACGAGCTGCATTTTTCCGGGTTGCTCATTATGATGCCAGTCATAACCTTCAGGAGTTACTGATGATTTAAGATTATCAACGTCTTCTGCTGTAAAGCCGAATTCATCCGCCAAAGCCGGGTTTTCTTGAATTGCCTCATATTAATTGCATATTGGCTATACCTATATGCACAGTATCTGACATTCTATATGTTTCCTCCGGAAGTATAGCATCAAACTTCGATTCAAATATCGGAAAAACGCCTGTATCTACCGAACCATCATCCAAAATAATTGTTTTACTCTCAAATTCAACTCCCGTTATCGGGTGGGTAGTTCCATCCAGGTGAGCGTTTCGGCTCTCTATTTCTTCAGCTTCCACACTGTCGCCCTCTGTTAAAATATCAAACGCGCCAACTCCGAAAGCGGTCACGGCACCAACCTTGCCGAATTTTTTAATCCTTCAACAGCCTGACTTTTGTCATTGTTCAACACACCCTGAATAGTTTCACCGACACTTTTTCCTGTATATACAAACCCATTTCCAATGCCTTTCGCCGTATTTGATACAGAAACTTTTACATCTTTCAATCCTTCTTTCAGATGGGCTTCCTCTTTTGTCACAGCTCCATAAATAGCCCTTGCTGATCCGTCTGCAAAATGAGATGTATTATGTATGACTTTCTGGGAAGACTTTATGACACTATTTCCCACATCTTTCATATACTCTCCGGTCTTGGGAAACTTTTTAGCTACCAATGAACTTGTTAAATTTACAGCACTTTTTGCTAACCCTTCGCCAACAGAATTAAGTATTCCCCCTACACCCCGAAAGAACTTCACTTTACCCTTCCCCTCTACTATTTGATTTAATTAAATTGTCCAAAAACATGATAATTTTTTCTTTTTAATTAATACTTTCATCGTGGTTTGACTCCATAACTGTCTAGTTAAGAAATTGATCGTACTATTTAAGGTCTACCGAATAACTTAAAATATTGTTTTATCCTTTGAACAAGCAAAATAAAACTATCAACAAATTACAGAACAGCTTAATTAATCCTATTGGTCTGTTGTTCATAAAACAAAAGATTTAAGAAAAAGTGGCCTTCTGTAAGGGAAGACCACTTTTTGTAATATTAACGCAGAAGCTGCAATACTCCCTGCGGATATTGGTTGGCTTGCTTCGCCGCTATGCCTTTCGGCCATAGAATAGACTATATCTTCACCCTTGTTTCAAGGGGCTGGGCACTTCGAACAGCTTTTGGCTGCCCTACGGATTTCATCATCATAGCTTGCGCCTTAGATGGTGTATCCTAGTCGTTGAACCTTCTCCAGGGTTTCCCCACAGGAGCTTGGCTGCTGATTGTCCATTGTCGCATCTTTCCTTTTTTCAAGCCTTCACGTTTGCCGTTTCCGGCTCCGTTGTGGCAAGGAAAGCTTTAGGAGGTTCCAGCAATTCACCCAGTGATCCTCTTATCCGTTACCGAATAAGACGCCCTTCCAATCATTACCGTAAGAGTTGCAAAACTCCCTGCGGCATCTGATTGGATTGAGCCAACATTGCTTGAGATGCTTGAGTCAAGATGTTGTTCTTCGTGAACTCCATCATTTCTTTCGCCATCGTGCGAACATTTGCTTTCACAAATGACCAGACTATATCTTCACCCTCCGGCAAAGCCGGTAGGGGTCGGGCACTTCGGATTGATAAGGGACTCATGCTTATCTTTCCTACGGATTTCATCATCATAGCTTGCGCCTTAGACGGTCTATCCTAGTCGTTGAACCTTCTCCAGAGTTTCCTCACAGGAGCTTGGCTGCTGATTGCCCAATCTTTCCTCTTTTCAACCCATCACGTCTGCCGTTTCCGGCTCCGTTGTGGGGAAGAAAGCTCTAAGGGTTTTCCAGCAATTCACCCGCTCATAATCACTGGCCGTTACCAGCCAGGACGACTGTACCTCTCACCGCTTAAGCGGCTTCGGTATAATCAACGTCACGGATGCGTGATTCTGCAGCAGTTAGGTTTTCAGAAGCATTACTTAAATTGTTAATTGTATGTTCCAAACGATTTTGAAGCGCACCTAGCTTAGAACGCTCATCTGAAACAGTATTTATAGCACTATCAATCCATCCAAGTTGAGTGTCAAAGTCCGTGGCGGGCGTTTCAAAAGCTTTAACATCAATTGTGTCTACGCCTAAACCATTCGCACTCATGTTACCTATTGTAAGGGTAACCTGTTGGGTGGCATTTGCACCAATCTGAAACTTAATATTTAAACTGCCATCCAATAACGCCTTACCATTGAACTCGGTACGGTCCGAAATTCCTTTACTTCCGGATGGTGGTACAGGATCCGGATTTGCATCGGGATCACCAGGTTTAAATGTTCCACCAAGCTCCTCAACAAGCGCGTTAATTTCTGTTTGAATAGCATTTAAATCCTCTGGCTCGTTTGTACCATTACCTGCTTGCACAACAAGCTCTCGCATACGCTGCAGGATAGCATGCGTTTCGTTTAATGCTCCTTCGGCAGTTTGGATTAAAGAAATTCCATCTTGGGCATTTTTAGTAGCCATATCCAAACCGCGAATTTGCCCTCTCATTTTTTCAGAAATGGAGAGTCCAGCCGCATCGTCTGCTGCACGGTTGATGCGAAGTCCGGAAGACAATCTTTCCATGTTTTTGCCGGCAATGTTTGTGCCCTGCGTCAATTGGCGGTGCGTGTTGAGCGCCATGATGTTGTGGTTGATTCTCATGTTCCTTTTCCTCCTTGAATGTTTTTCGTTCACGTCCGTGTGAACGTTTTTTAATTTTTAAAGCGAAGGTTTCGGTCGGCCGCCCGGGTTTTTCGCTTCATTTTTTATATCGGATGATTGCCGAAATGTTTAATCGTTTTGCGATTTTTTTACGTTTTTTAGCAGACTTGTGAGGTTGGTGACGCCTTCGGATGCTTTTGTGTTTTCGGTTTGGATGTCGAGCCAGACTTCTTTGCGGTGGATTTCGACATGTTTCGGCGCGGTGATGCCGAGTTTGATCTGGTCGCCCTGGATGGCGGTGACGGTGATTTCAATGTCGGGTCCGATTTGGATCGTTTCCCCTTTTTTTCTCGTCAAAATCAGCATGACGTCACCCCTTCACTTTCTGCCCGAAAAGCGGATGGCGCGTTTGATAGCCGCTCTCGTTTAAAATGACTTGCTTCGCTTTCCGGTTTTTCGTGTTAATGATGACCGGCGCCTGCAAATTGGCGGTTGTTTTCTCAAACGGTTCCCGGACGGTCAAGATGGTGCAAACACGAACGTCCTCGGCAGATCCCAGTTCAAGCTGCTCAATAACCTGCTCATCCAGCTTGAAATCGTATTCCGGGAAAAATGTAAATGGTTCTGCAACAACAAAGGCGATTTCGGGCGTAGCAGCCGACTGCATCACGGCAAACCCGGTGTCCTCCAGCGGCAATATGACAAACTTCTTTTCCTCCGGAAAACCCGGGATCCCTGCTGCAAAATGAAGGATTTCTTCCTTACTCACTTCCACAATGCCGTGGTATTTCGTTTCAATGTTCATTGTTCACGCTCCCGTACGCCTTCCGGCAAGTTGACAAAATCAATTTTCAACGACGGTTTTTGAACGAGTTCCACCGTCACTTCCCCGGGGTCATACTCAATGACCGGGGCTTCGTATTTCGCTTCAAACCGCGGCTGATGCACTTTCCAGTGATAATCGAGCTTTGCTTTTTCATAGCTCATTTTTACGCTGTTAAAAGATGGGATGAATGTGATATTCGAGGTTCCTTCGGGCCTGGCGATATTCCGCGCCGCAATCTGGGCAAACGGATTCCCTTTTTGATGTTCAATCTTCAGCATTTCTTCCCCCTCATCGACCCGTCTGGCAACCCCTTTCCGGTACTCCTCCTGGGCGCGGGCGGTATGATCCTCAATCAGCCGAAACACATGCTTTAAATTCATGTCTTCCCAGGCCTTCGTCTGGTCAATCGTCAATTTAGCCGGCGTACGTTCGATCTCAAGTTCAGCCGGCGGCTGCTCGATCTCCAGCTGCGGCTGGACGTGATGCATGGAGTGCTTCCCTTGTGTCATATAGACAGCGATTCGCCCCATTTCGGATTCCAGGCGAATTTGCGGCAGCTTCATGTTCATTCCCCCTGTCATTGCAAAAAAGCTATCATAAGAATAGCTTTTTATCTCAGAAAATCCATCAACGTCGGCTGGATCACCCGCGCGCTCAAACTGAGCGAAGCGCGCAGAAGGCTTTCTTCCATCACCATTTGTGTGATCACTTCTTCGTATTCAGCATCTTCGTTGTCGGACATGAGCTGTTTGGCCATAATCTCCTGCATTTCGACCCGCTGTTCCATGAGCTCAACCCGGTTGGCCTTTGCGCCCAGGGAAGTTCGCTCCGTAACCAAATCGTTGATCAGCCCTTCCATTTGGCCGATATGCTGCTGCAAGTCGCCGTCCGTTTCGATATCTTCGATGAGTCGATCAATTTTGGCAAAAAAGTCATCGGAAAACACTTTTTCCGTCGTGACATTGACCGGAATTTTAATCCCTTTTCCGAGCTCGATTTCTACAGCCTCGGTATTGATTTGGCCGCCATACGCCGGCTGGTCCGTCGCCGTCCCGCTGAAAATATACTTATCTCCCACTTTCGTATTGGCGATGTTGATCAACTGTTCTTTGATTTCCTTTATTTCTTCAGCAGTGGCTTTTTTTCCGCCTTCCTCCGTCGTTCCGTTTGCCACCCGCTTCGCAAGTTCGTGAATCCGGTGCATGGCCTCTGTCGCCTGATCGAGGGCGGCATCCGTATTGTCGATCCAATTATGTGCTTCGGCAAAATTTCGTTTAAATTGCTTCATCTCGGCGACATTCGCCCGTAACGTAATGCCCCGCATCGCAACAATCGGGTCATCCGAAGGGCGGGTAATTTTCTTTCCGGTATTCAGCTGGTCGTGCAATTTGCCGAGCCGTTCATAAGAATTGCTTAAATGCTTGAGCGAATTGTGGCCCAGCATCGATTGAGTCACGCGCATGTTCCCTTACCTCCTATCTTCCGCCAACGCCCATGCCGTTAACAATTTTATCAAGCATTTCATCGATCACTGTAATGGTCCGGGCGGCAGCATTGTATGCGTGTTGAAACTTGATCATGTCCATCATTTCTTCATCGAGAGATACCGTGCCAACGGATAAGCGGTTTTCCTCGACAGCAGTCTTTAACGTTGCAGCGCTTTTCCTCTGCTGGTTGGCAAACTGTGCCTCTACTCCGATTCTGCCAATCATCCTTTCGTATTCACTCATAACCCCTTGAATAGATTCAGCCACATTTCTGGCATTCTTTCCGTCTCCGCTCCCGTCTATTGTTAATGAAGGAGCCAAGTCATCCGGCTCGATCTGATCCAGCATCTTTATTCCTGCCGCTCCCGCGCCTTCAATAAATAGATTGCCACCCTGCTGTCCGTCTTTTTTGAAACCTTTGGCATGGGCTCCATTGACATTGGCCGCAAACTCATCGGCAAGGCTGTCCAGCTTTGCCAGCAGCTCCGGATACGTCCCTTTCCCGTCATCGTATCCATAGTTTTCAATGAGGCTTTTCATTTTTCCCAACGGAAGGTCTTCAAATTCAACCGGCACGCCGCCAAACGAAACATTCGCCACGTAACCGTCCTGCCGATCAACCTGGAGTTCCAAATAACGGTCCTTGTTGACAATTTCAATGCCATTCACACGTATTACATAAATGCCTTCTGCAATTGCTTTTGCATTTCCGTTTGATTCACCCGGGATTTTTTCAACTTCAATCGCCATGTAGCCGGATAACTCGTCCACAAGGCGGTCGCGCTCATCATACAAATTGTTCGGCAAATAACCATGGGGCTCCATTTGGGCGATCTGGCGATTCAAATCATCGATCCCTCTTAGCAGAGAATTTATTTTATCCACGTCGCCATCCACTTGCTTACCCAAGTCCTGCCGATAAAATTGAATCGTGTTATACAGATGTTGAAACGTATCGGCAACGGCATGCCCCCTCTGAATCACGACTTCCCGCACACCGTCGTTTTCCGGATTCGTGCTCAATTCCTGCCACGAATCCCGAAAATCGTTCAGTACCCTTGCAAGTCCGACCGGATCTTTCCCGGTTTCATTCAATATATCCTCAAGCTTGGCCATGGCACTTGCATTCGACGCGTAATAGCCAACTTTCGCATTTTCGGCGCGATACTGGACATCCAAATAAAATTCGCGTACCCGATGGATCGATTCCGCCGAAACACCCGTGCCCAATTGCCCGGCAAATTGGGATCTGTTCATCGACGCCGGCGGCCAGCCTTCGGTCGCCGCAAAATTCACCCTTTGGCGTGTATAGCCCAACGTGTTCGCATTGGCAATATTGTTTCCGGTCGTATACAACCCGTTTTGCTGGGCAAACAGCGCCCTTTTTGCCGTTTCCAACCCGTGGAAAGTAGAATTCATGTTCAGTTCCTCCGATATCAAGCTTTTGAATCAAAAAAGGATTGCGCCTTTTTCGGCTGTTTTTTTCCGTCCGGCCTTTCGTATATCGCCGACTCGGGCTGCGGCTGCAGCAAATCCAACGTAAGGTGGACGTATTGAAGCGTTTGCTGAATCAACTGTTTGTTCAGCTCGTTTTGCGCTTGCAGTTTCGCAATGATTTTTAACATGTTTTCCTGCAGGGACCGCAGCGGCGCTCCCTCATCTGCACTTAACGCCTCAATGCAGGCAGACATTGTCACATCCGCATCTCCGTCCACATTCAAAAAGCTGCGCGCCGCCTTTTCCCGTTCCTCTTCTGCCACGGTAATGGCGGAAGCGTATTTCTGTTCCTCCCGCAAAATGTTTTGCAAGCCGTCGACATCGCCCTTCTTCAAAACCTCCGTTTTCTTTTGGGCCAAATCGAGCATAATTTCATGGAATGCATATAGCTTCTCCAATATATTCATTAAGGTTTTCATGGCAGCCCTCCGCTTATTTCTTCGCAAAAAACTCGGCGATGCCTTGGGCAACCGCTTTCGGATGAATGTTGTAATCACCGTTTTGCACCTGCATTTTCAACTGTTCAACGCGGGCTTTTCGTTCGGCTTCCATGTTGGATGTTTTTTGAAGTTCTTTGGCAGTCGCCGAAATTTCCACTTGATCCGCTGCATTTTTCCGCAGCTCCTGCCCCGCTTTTTTCGGCTGCTGCTGATACGGATTCAACTCCGGCCGGTTGAAAGGATTTATTTTTACCAAAAAACCTTCCTCCTTTTCAGCATTCGTACCTATTATATCGGATACATGCATGGTTTGTTTAGCCCGCTGCAAAAATTATCCGCGTGCCAATGTAAAAGCTTTCACGCTTTTGGCTCCGGCTTTTTTTAATACGCGTCCGGCATGCCGGAGCGTCGACCCGGTCGTATAAATATCATCCATCAACACAATTTTTTTTCCGGAAACATCCGCTCCCCTCTTTACAGCAAACACTTGCGGCAAATGGATTCTTTCATTCCTTGATTTTTTCGATTGCTTTTCCCCATGAATTCGCTGCAACACCTCTGCCGATTGGAACCCCGCCTCTTCCGCGAGTGCTTTCGCCTGGTTAAAGCCTCTTTCCAGCAGCCGCTCCGGACTTAATGGAATCGGGACAAGCAAATCAAACACAAGCTTGGATAAAGCAGTCCGCACATCTTCCGCAAACACTTTCGCCAGCGCATAATCCCCGCGGTATTTAAAGCGGGCCAGCAACTCTTTTAAAAAATCGTTGTATTGATAAACGGAAACGTTGCTTCCCAATACTCCGCACCACTCCGGATCTTCTTCCCACCGAAAACAGTCGTGGCAAACGGTTCCGTGAATATATTTCGGGTCCAACAATGCAAGCGGCCGCGAACAAGCCGTACAAACATCTCCATGAATGTGCTCCAGCTTTCCGCTGCAATTTCCGCACAGCCTTTTCTCCCGTGATGAAAAAAACAGCTTCGTCCACGTCATCTCCGCTTGAATAAAATGATCACAATAAAGACACTGGCTATTCATCGATCAATCCTGCCTTTCGGGCCTCATTATTCATGCCGGCAATATGAACAAGGGCCCGGATCATCGCTTTCGTTCTTCCGTGATGAAAAAAAGTGACAGCACCACCGGGATACTCAGGGCTTCTGCCAACGCGCCCGGCAATTTGGACGAGTGCAGCCTCCGTAAAAATATCATCTTCCGCACCGACAATGGCCACATCGATATTTGGAAAAGTGACGCCTCTTTCCAAAATGGTTGTCGTTAAAAGAATCGGGATCTCCCCTTTCCTCATCGCTTTCACTTTTTCTTTTCTGGACGAATCTTCCGCATGAACGGCCTGTATGGCCGGATGAAGCTGTTGAAATAAGGGCAGGGACTTTTCCATGAGTTGAATATGGGGAAGAAAAATGAGTGCCTGTTTTCCGGCAGCGACCCGTTTTTGGGTCCACCCGGAAACGCCGCGGGGGAGTTTTCCTTTTTCTAGAGACTTGCGCCAATTTCCGCACCAAGCAAATTGGGGAACCGGAAGAGGCTTGCGGTGAAAGCGGGCAGGAATTTTGATATAGTTTCTTTTCCCGTACCGGCATTCGTCCTGCCAATGTTTGCTCGGCGTTGCGGTCAAGTAAATGCGGGCGGCATGTTTCTTTGCCGATTTTTCAACGGCCCACTGCAAACTTCGATCAAAGGAGTAAGGGAAAGCATCCACCTCATCGACGATGACGACATCAAAGGCGTCTTCAAAGCGCATAAGCTGGTGGGTAGTGGATATGGTCAAAGGAGAAAATACATCGCGGTCTTCGCTCCCGCCGTATAAGGCGGCAACGGTTATCGAAGGAAACACTTTCTGCAGGCGCGGGACCAGCTCCAGGACGACATCTGTCCTTGGGGTGGCGATGCACGTCCTTTTGCCGCACTTTAACGCCAGTTCGATGCCGCCAAAAAGCACCTCGGTCTTTCCGGCCCCGCACACCGCCCATATCAACAGATCTTCACCATTGGTTACGGCGTCTTGAACAGCTTCCGATGCGGCTTTTTGCCCGGCGGACAAATGCCCGTCCCACTCGAGAGAAACTGTATCCTTCCACCCGGGTTCCGGACCTGTCCAGCGGTAAAGGGGGGTGCATGTGGCAACCCTGCCCATCATGATGCAATTCCGGCAATATACACATGTCTTCTTGCAGACTGCGCACGGGAAGCTTGCAAAAAGGCGCTGTGTATCATTGTTGCAGCGTAAGCAGCGCCACCGGTTTTTACTACGGAAGATTCCGGGTCCGGCTTCCATATACCCGCCATCCAAATGTGTTTTCATCATTTGATCGGAAAAAGGCATTTCTGTTTTAAGCAGAGAACGTCCAGATAAGAAGGATTGTAAAGAAGAGGAAAAAATCGGGGTGCGTGATGGGGTTTCCATCTTTAATCCGTTCAAATAATCACCTCATTTGCAGAGCGGGCCGAAATTCATATGATATTTCGACCCGTTCTTTAGAAGTATTTTAAACCCGTTCATCAATTTTCAGACCGTTATTCACTGCTTAGCGAACTTCGACCCATCCGTTTTTGATGGCCGTAATCACCGCCTGGGTACGGTCATTTACATTCATTTTTTGCAAAATGTTGCTGACATGGTTTTTAACCGTTTTTTCGCTGATAAATAAAGTTTCGCCAATGCTGCGGTTGCTTTTCCCGTCGGCCAAAAGCTGCAATACCTCACATTCGCGGCTCGTCAACAGATGAAGCGGAACTCTCACTTCAGGCTGCTGATATCCTGTCCCTCTATTTTGCTCGTTGGCCAGCCGCCTGTATTCCCTGATCAGCTTGTGGGTAACTTTCGGATGAATGTAACATCCTCCGCCTGCTACGACCTTAACCGCTTCAATGAGTTCATCGGAATCCATTTCTTTCAGCATATATCCGACCGCTCCCGTCTTCAGGGCGTGGGTGACGTACGCCTCTTCATCATGAATGGAAAGGATGATTGCTTTGGCGTCAGGATAGGCCTCCACCAATTGTTTTGTCGCTTCGATGCCATTGGTGTTTTTCATGTTTATATCCAACAATACGACATCCGGTGAATATTCCTCAACAATTTCCACCGCTTCACAGCCGTCTTCTCCTTCTGCCACAACCGAAAAAGTTTTCTCGAATTCTAAAATTCTCTTAACACCTTCCCGGAATAATTCGTGGTCATCAATAATGGCAATTCTTGTTTGCATCGTCTTTCCTCCTTTTTCATGGTAACTATAAGGGCAATGGTATTTTAATAGAAATGATTGTTCCGGCACCCTGCTTGGAGTGAACCGAAAGCGTTCCATCCAAAATGTCGACCCTTTCTTTCATTCCGATCATGCCAAACCTTCCCTTTTTTTTCTCGGATACGTCAAAGCCGACACCGTTATCTTTTATAATGACAAACACTTTGCTTTTCTGCAGCTCCACTTTTACTTGGATTGTTTCAGCTTTTGCATGTTTCAGCGCATTATGTACCGATTCCTGGATGAGCCGAAACAGAGCCACCTCATATTTTTGCGGCAGTCTGATATCTTCTCCCATGTACAAAAATTCAATATTTGTTCCTTTATGATAATCTTCCACTGTCATTAAATATTTCTTCAGCGTCGGAATTAATCCAAGGTCATCAAGTGCCATCGGCCTCAAATCGTAAATGATGCGGCGTACCTCATAGAGTGCGGTCCGAATCATTTCTTTTAAACTGCGAATTTCTTGGAGCGACTGTTCCGGCCCCTGCTCCTTATGCATTTTCTCAGCCAAATCCGAGCGGATAAGAACGTTTGCCAGAAGCTGTGCGGGCCCGTCATGCATTTCCCGCGACAGGCGCTTCCGTTCTTCTTCCTGTGCTTCGATGATCCTAAGGCCAAATTCCTGCTTCAGCTTTGCATCCTCCAACGCTTCTCCCATTTCCTTTATATCACTTACAAGGTAATTGGATACGATGGTTATTTGGGAAACGAGCTTTTCTGCACGGTTAATCGTCTCCTGCAAAGTAACGAGCCTTCTCTCCAAATCATCCCTTCGCATCCTGAGCTGTTTTTCGAGTTGGCGGTTGATTGTCAATTTCGTCTGTAATTCATGGGCATGCTCATAAGCTTCGCGAACCTGCTCTTCAGAAAACTCTTTGAAATTTTTGCTTACATCGGATAGGCGCCTCCTGGCCAGCTTGGCCTTGATTTCCAGTGCATCCCCGGATTCGATGACTTCTTTTACCTCTTCTTTTATTTCCTGAAGCTCTTTTATGATGTGATCATGATCGCGGCGGCATTGCTCACCGATTTGAAATATTTCATCTTTGCTTCTGTCGACCGACTCAATCATCTGCTCTACGATTTTGTCCAGCGCTTTCGGGTTTACCTTTTTCAGTGCCATAATACGCTTGAAGGCTCCCCCTTTCGAATTGGTTTACTGGCAAAAAATGGGATTATTTATACTTGTCCCATTCTCCATAGTCATTATATCATGTATAATTTCATTAAACACAACATGTCATTTGGGAAAAAAAAAGCATTTGGGAGGAACGTACTGATGCTTACACATTATTTAACAGTCAAAACAGCCGGATCACATGAAATTATTATTCACAAATCCAGGTTTATTGCCCATGTAAACAGAGCGGAAACAGAGGAAAAAGCGCAGGCTTTTATTCAATCCATTAAAAAAGAGCATTGGAATGCCACGCATAATTGTTCGGCCTATTTGATCGGGGACAACGACCAAATCCAAAAGGCAAATGATGATGGCGAGCCGGGCGGAACTGCCGGGGTACCGATGCTGGAAGTTTTAAAAAAGCGCGGGTTAAAAGATACCGTTGTCGTTGTAACAAGGTATTTTGGCGGCATTAAATTGGGGTCGGGAGGGCTTATCCGGGCTTACGGCCGGGCGGCTTCGGAAGGAATCGACGCCGTCGGGGCCGTCGAGCGGAGATTGATGAATATCGTGGAAATCTCCATTGATTATACGTGGCTTGGCAAGCTGGAAAACGAGCTCAGAAACCAAAAATTTCAGGTGAAAGACATCCGTTATTCCGACGTGGTTAAGATCGAAGTGTACGTGGAAAGTGAAAAAACCGGACAGTTTTCCGACCTGATTACTGAACTTACTAATGGCCAGGCCGATATTTCATACGGGCCCAGGGTATATTTGGAAATCGATGTAAACTGAGTTTTTTAGTCTTTCGGATAAAGCGGACTCCGATCTGCGCGTCCCGATTATTGGTTGAACCAATCGCAGCTCTGCTTCATCCCACCCATTTACTTACGTTATGTTTGAGGCGGTGCCGGTTCAGCGGTTAGGGAAAATTTTTCCGTTCTTCCATTTTCAATCAATGTTTTGCGCTATTTTTTCTCCTTTTTCAAAGCCTGTTTTTGCATGGGAAGTGCTCTTTATCCCTGCATCACCGCCGAGCTGCAGAGGAACAATATCATCCGCCATATTGCCGGGAACAGAAACAAATCCGCAAGGTGTATTTTTAATTGAAAATGATGTTCAGGGTTGTCGGCATTGATTTGAATCCGCTCGATTCATTGTCAACCGCATAAGGAAATTGGTTCCCTTCAATGTCACCCGTTTGCGGACGATTATACCATTCTATTTTCCTTCGGAAATCAGCATGTATTGTTGATTGTGACATACATCTATATATGAAAAAGCGTTTTATGGGGGGGAACTGCCATGGAAGTCCGGGTGAGATCAGGAGACACCCTTTGGGACTACAGCCGCTTATTTTCTATCCCGGTTATCTTGATCATTGATTCCAATACCGATATTGAAAACCCGAACGCCCTTCACGCAGGGCAATCCATAAAAATACCTGGGTATACGACGGAGACTTATACGATTCAAAGCGGGGATACGTTTTGGAAAATTGCCCAGTCCCGGCAAATTGATATCGAAGTCTTGCTCCTTTTAAACCAACATGTCAACCCGAACGGGCTGCAAATCGGCCAAAACATCATGATCCCGATAAGAGTGGCTTCGATGATCGTACATGGAAAAGGACGTTACGATTTTCAGAAGATGACCCGTGATTTAAACAGGCTGGAAGCTGTTTATCCGTTTATGAAAAGGACCGTTCCGGGAAAAAGCGTTTTGGGCCTTCCGCTGCACCTTATCCGGATTGGCCAAAAAGGAAGGAAGGTGCAGATCAATGCCGCTTATCATGCCAATGAATGGATTACAACAGCCATTTTCATGAAATTTTTAAACGAATACATGCTTGCACTTACAAATGGGGAGGCAATCAAGGGAGTCCCGGCAATCACGATGTATACAAATTCCGAGTTAAGCGCCGTACCGATGGTCAATCCTGATGGTGTCAATCTCGTCCTGAACGGGCCGCCGGAAGAACCGGAGGAAGAACCCATCCGTTTGAACCGGGGAAACCGGGATTTCTCCGGCTGGAAAGCGAACATTCGCGGTGTGGATTTAAATAAACAATTTCCCGCGAACTGGGAGTTTGAAAAAGAACGGAAACCGAAGCAGCCGGGGCCGCGTGATTTCCCCGGACACTCTCCTTTGTCCGAACCTGAAACAAAGACGATGGCGGAGCTTGCCACAAGGGAGAAATATGACCGGCTGCTCGCACTTCATACGCAAGGAAGAGAAATTTATTGGGGATATAAAGGGCTGGAACCGACGGAATCCCGGGTCTTGGCACAGGATTTCGCCAGGCTGAGCGGATATGAGGCCGTGTGTTACGTCGACAGCTACGCTGGCTACAAAGATTGGTTTATACAGGAATTTCGCAAACCGGGCTTCACGATTGAATTGGGCCACGGACAAAACCCGCTTCCCATTGGCCAATTCGATGAAATTTATGCCAATATGCTAGGCATTTTTGTCCGGGCGCTTACTTAGACTGGCAGCCAGCCACAAAGCAAGAATGGCCCCCAGGGAATCAATCCCGACATCCCAAATGGAGGCAGTGCGGTCGGGGACATATAGTTGGTGCAGTTCGTCACTTGCTGCATATACGGTGGCTAAAAACCAGGACATGAAAAACTTTCTTTTGCGAAGTCCATGATAAAAAAGAACGGCGAGCAATCCGAACGCGGTCAGGTGAACCATTTTTCGAAAAAGAAGATTAAATACCGAAGCCTGTTCAGGGGAAAGATGTAAAAAACGTTCAAATAAAAACCGTGTGCTCCCGCCGGTTGAAGAGGGCGAGCCGGTTGCAATAAAAATGGCGGCACACCAACCTATTGCCGCCAAAAGCCATAGATGTCTTTTCTCCATCATCAGATTCCCTCTTTTTTAAATGGAAAAAGGCGGAATCTCATCCGCCTTTTCCGTTATAGATTCAAATGCTCCTTTAAGATGCCTCGGACTCTCTCCTTTTCATCCTGGGAAACAATATAATACCAAATGCTGTTTATGGTTTGTCCTTGTCCTTCGATTT
This sequence comes from Siminovitchia jepli, assembly GCF_047228825.1. Taxonomy (NCBI): domain Bacteria; kingdom Bacillati; phylum Bacillota; class Bacilli; order Caryophanales; family Bacillaceae; genus Siminovitchia; species Siminovitchia jepli. Next base: position 44,941 of record NZ_JBFEGN010000011.1, on the reverse strand, counting down.
GATACTGTTTGATGTTGTGGCGGGCTTCCTTATAATTTTTTTGTATTTCCATCATTTCATCTAAAGACATGTTTGTTTCCACATTTTTTCCAAGAGCTTCCAGAACATCATCATATTTCCATAACGCAGAAATGTTTGCACCTTTATTGATGACCCCCTCGATGACCTGGCGCTGCCGCATCTGTCTTCCAAAATCACCTCTTGGGTCATTTTTACGCATTCTGGAATAGGCAAGGGCATCCTTTCCGTTTAATGAGATTTCCCCTTTTGGAAAATGTTTTTTCTCATAAGAGAAATCAAGGTCGTTGTTTACGGTAATGCCGCCTACCGCATCTACGATTTCCTTGAAACCTTCCATGTTCATTTTGATATAATAATCAATCGGGATATCGAGGAATTTTTCAATCGTGTTCATGGACATTTCTACTCCGCCAAAAGCATAGGCGTGGTTAATTTTATCTTCAACCCCCTTACCGACGATTTCCACACGCGTATCGCGGGGAATACTGAGCATATCCATTGATTTTTTTTGCGGATTTACCGTCATGACGATGATCGTATCTGACCGGCCCCGATCCCCCGGCCGCTCATCTACTCCAAGCATCAACATCGAAAACGGTTCTTTTTTACCGAGCTGCAAATTGGACGGACGCGTTACTTCCGGAGTCCGGTCAATCGGCTTATGTATGGTTTTGGCAGTTTTGTTCAGATTGTGGTAAATGGAATAGCCGTAGCCGACAAGTCCCACAACGATGGCAAGCAGTACGATCAAAACAATTTTTAGCGTTTTCCGTTTCTTTTTTGGTTTATGTCTCGACATTAAAATCAATTTCCCCTCTTGAATAAGATAGTTCCTCTTTGAAAAAATAATCTACCAATCCTATTATAATGGACTTTTCTAACAAATCAATACAAAATTCGACCATTCCGATGTTTTTCAATGTTCTTTATGTATGGTACCATTACATATAGCTCGAATTAAAAAAAAAGGAAGATTGATCATGGTAAACGTCCTTTTTGTATGTTTGGGAAACATTTGCCGTTCTCCGATGGCGGAAGCCATTATGAAGGATTTGGCAGAAAAAGAGGGGCTGGAGGACAAAATATTCGTAGATTCCGCCGGAACCGGTTCATGGCATGCGGGTGAGCCGCCCCATAAAGGAACGCTGAACATTTTGAAAGAATATAAAATAAAAACGGAAGGGCTTGTCGCCAGGCCATTTTCCAGGGAAGACTTTGACAAATTCGACTATATCATCGGGATGGATCAGTCCAATATCCAAAATATCTATAAAATGACCGGCCAGCCGGATCACCCTAAAATTATTCGGCTGCTCGATTTAACCCATTTAAAAAAAGACGTTCCCGACCCGTATTATACCGGTAATTTCCGGGAAACATACGAATTGGTCAGTGAAGGCTGCCGCATGTTGATGGAAAAAATAAAAAAAGAGCTTTAAGAGCAGGCCGGCTGACCTGCTCCATTTGATTTAGAATCGGCTGGATCGCTCGTTTCCCGTATACGGATGATCGTCATCGGCCTGCAAGAAACTTCTCCGTTTTTCCAATTCTCTTTCCATCTTGTTTTGCTTGTCCGCAATCAAGCCCATCTCATCTTCCGTTTCACTCGCTTCGGCTTCCATCCCATTTTGATTCCGGAATGTGCCGTTGTGATTCATCTTCATTTGATGGATTCCGTCCGATGCTTCTCGGTTCGCCATGCCATCCTGATGGTCCTTTCCCTTCATCATGCAGTCTCCTGTACGGTCTATATCCGCTTTTTCACGGCGGATGGTCTCTTTGACAGTCTCTGTATCTTCCACTTCTTTTTTGCCGACGATGATTTCATCATTCACGACGGGCTTTTTCCTGACATCGAGCCGCTCCGATTTCAAAGGGATGCGGATGGTTTTTTCATCTCCGTCAAATGCCGCAGAAGCTTCATCCGCTGCTTCCTGTTCCCCGACGGGGCGGCGTTCAATATAGACCTCTTCACGGCTCACTGGAACGTCAATCGTTTGCTCTTCTTCGACCACATCTTTTCTTACCGTCACTTCACCGCTTTGTACTTCTTTTTTATCCACTTCAAGCTTTTCTTCATGGAGCTTCATGCGCGTTTCATCTTCAACGGTTCCTTCAGGTGGATCTGATGGAAAATCCGCCCCGTCAGTGTGCGGGACTGCATTTGCTTCCGTGTGCAATTTTGCATCTTGGGGCTCTGCATCGGCGTAACGGGAATTGGCGCTGTACCTTTCTCCATATTCCTTGTCCACATACAGTAAAATTCCCCCGTCTTCAATTTCCTGATAATAACGATCCATGTCAGAACCGGACAATCCCATATTCCGCATGGCCTCTCTTACCGGCTCTTCACCGGTTAAAAAACCGACGAAACGGTCAAACCAATTTCCCCCGGCAGATCTGACATCTACGTTTGTCTGCCCGCGAACCATGGAAATATCATTTTCGTCCTGTGCGACTGCGTATATATCACTAGCATCGTAACCTTGGGCTTCCAGTTCATCAATTTTCCGAATGGCCTCTTCTTCCGAATGGAATACGCCAACTACTTTTTTGTCCATCCTGTGAAACGCCTCCTTTTAAATTTGGTCAAAAGGTGTTCGTTTCACTATTTACCCGATGATTTTTAATAAAAACATGATAGTTTTAAAATGAACGCAATGAATACAGCCGTCTGTCATTGCTTACGAAGCATGGCAAAGGGCAAAAAATCATACTGTTCCATTCTCCTTTTTTGTCAAACTACCCATTATCACTAACATATGGACATTCGGATTAAAATTGATTCTTGAACGGAACAAGTGGCACAGAAGCGTCCTTTACAGCGATAGAGGGCACGTAGAAGGGCTCTAGGTGACTGTCAAAGAGGAAATCCAGGGATTTGGGGCACGTAGAATCGCTCTAGGTGACCGTCAAAAGGGACATCACGGCATTTGGGGCACGTAGAATCGCTCTAGGTGACCGTCAAAAGGGACATCACGGTATTTTAATTACATAGAATGGCTCTAAAGTCACAATATGTTATAATATAATGGATTCAGCCAAACTTCCTTTCCGTTCTCCCCTGGCTTTCCTCCAATTGAACCGCCCTTTTTTTCCCTTTTTTGATAAAATCATATAAAATCCACCAATGAGAAGTGAAGTGAACATAATGGATGATCGTCTATTAAAACCAATTAACGAAGTCTCCTATTTGACAGCAGAAAACGCCTGGAGATACCGTGCCATTTTAAGATATTTTTACAATCAACACGAAAAAATGCACCATTTTCTATATCCCGAAGAAGTTTTTTCATATTTGCGCCAATTCGATGCCTTTTCGGAGTATACCGAAGAAATGCTGGAAAGCGATCTTAATCAACTCGTCAAATGGAAAAATCTATTTGCCCGCCAAGAAACGAGCAATGTGAAAACGATCGAAGAGTTTAAGAAAAAGAGATTCCGTTATCAATGCAGCCCTTACACGGTTGAAATAGAGCGAATGGTCATGACCTTGGAAAATATGACGGAAGGATTCGGCGGATCTCTGGAAAAAACACTTTTTGACCGGCTCTATGAATCGCTCCGCAAACTGGCGGAAGCTGCCGAACAAGTGCATCCAGCCGGATTGACCGATGAGCAATGGCACAGAATGTGGTCGGATGTCTTTGATTATTTCAAAAAGATTGTTCACAATTCCACGGACTATATCGCCTATGTCTCGAGTGAAAATATAGAAGACAGGATGATGACCGAAGCTTTTTTGACTTATAAAGACCACTTTACACAGTATTTGCGGGACTTTATCATTTCCCTGCAACAAACAAGTTTACAGATTGAAACCGTCATTCAGGAGCTCGGCCCGGAGAAAATCCAACTTGCAGCCACGCATGAAGCCCGTTATCAATTAAGCATTCCCAGGCTGGATCAAAAAGAATTATCCGAAACGGAGCTTATAAATACGGAAATTGAACGTTGGAACGGCTTGCGGGACTGGTTCCTTGGCAAAGACGGCAACATGAGCGAGCTAGTACAATTACAAAACAAGACCAATGAAACCATCCGGAGAATGACCCGTTTTGTCCAAAGGCTGGGAGAACGTCATCAGCATTTTCGCAGCAGAAAAAAGGATTATCTTCATTTGGCGGACTGGTTTGCCCGCATGCAGGACGTAAAGGAAGCACATCGATTATCCTCCCTCGTTTTTGGTGTTATACACACAAAACATATTTTTGCGGGCGAAAAACGGACAGAAAACATATACTCCGATGTATGGGATGAGGAACCTTCGGAAATGGTCATTAAACCCCGGGTCAGACAATACCGGGAAAAAACAAAACCGACTGCGATTCAAGATTTCAACCTGGAAAAAATGTCCGCACTCAATGACTATATGGATCAAAAAGAAGCGGAACAGCGAATGATCAATCAATATATTCATGAAAATTCGATCGTTTTTAGCCGCCTTCCGGTCATTGAACCGCCGGTCCGGAAAACGCTCTTGTCCTGGGTCGGTAAAGCGATGGCACGACAAGACCGGACCGTCAAGGTGGATTCCGGACGGGTTGTAAAGGTAGTCTTGATTGACAACCAAACCATTCATTTGAAATCAAAAGATGGAACGCTTGCGATGCCAAATTTTGAAATTCAATTTTTACAAGATCAATAACGGAGGCTTGACATGGATAAACATGCCCGGACATTTGATGATAAAGCGAAGGAAGCCCTGGAAATCTTATTGGAGCAGTTTTGGATTCTAAGAGACGCTCAACCCGACGAATATCAATTGATCCGTGAGCGGGAACATGTTCTGAAAAGATATTTGGAAGAAAAGTTCGGCTTTCGTTTTATCGTACATCAACATTTTATTAAACTGGAAAAAATCCCCGCCGTTCCGGAAGACTGGATGGGCATTCCCTCTTTTCAGTCCCCGATGGATTATGCTTTGTTCTGCTGCCTGCTTGCATTTTTGGAAAGCAAAGCGGTGGATGAGCAATTTCTCCTTTCGGAGCTGACGGAAGAATTGGCTGCCCTCTATCCGGGCGTAATCAAAATTGACTGGACCCATTATGAGCATCGAAAAGCATTGATCCGCGTTATCCAGTCAGCAGCGGATTTCGGTATTATCAAAACGATAGACGGCGATATTAAAGGTTTCCAAATGAACGAGGAAGAGGAAGTATTATATGAAGTTCCCGTTGTTTCACGTTATTTCATGCGTTCTTACCCGAAAGATTTATTTCAGTTTAATTCCATTGAAGAACTGATTCAATATGAGAATCAAGCGTCGGCAACGGATGAGAGACGGCACCGGATCTATAGACAATTGTTTCTTTCCCCTGTCATTTACCGAAAGGAACAGGATGACCCGGATTTTTATTACCTGCGAAACTTCCGCAACAGATTAAGGGATGATATTGAAGAGCATAGTGACTATCAGTTTGAATTGTATAAAAACGCCGCCATGCTCATAAGTACGGAAAGAAAACAGCATGCCACATTGTTTCCCGGCCAAAAAGCCGTCATGGATATTGTCATGCAATTTTCAGCGGGCATCCGGGATGCGTTCCTCCAGTATCCACCGAACGAATTCGGGGTCATCCGCATGACAAGGACAGACTTTGAATCATTGCTGGCACAATGCAAAAGCAGCTTTGGCCATGGCTGGAGCAAGGCGTATCGGGAAGCCCCGCTAAAACAGCTGGGCAAGGATGTACTCGACATCATGTGTCAATGGCAAATGGCCAAGTTTGATGAAGAGACCGGCATGATATTGCTTTACCCCCTATTGGGGAGGCTTTCTGCAAAATATCCGGACGATTTTCAGGAGGGGATATAATTGGAACAGAGCAAATGGAAAATGAATCGGGCAGGTCTTGTCAACTTCTGGTACTACGACGATGAAATATTTCAATTTGCCAACGGAAAATTGCTGCTTCGCGGGAGCAATGGATCAGGTAAATCCGTTACGATGCAAAGCCTGATCCCCGTCCTGCTGGATGGACGCAAAAGCCCCGACCGGCTTGATCCGTTTGGATCAAGGGCGCGCAAAATGGAAGATTACCTGCTGGGGGAAAAAGATGTCACCAATCGGGATGAACGGACCGGTTATCTGTTTTTGGAATATAAACGGGAAGAAAGCGATCAATATGTGACAACCGGGATCGGCCTGAGAGCAAAACGGCATAAAAGCATTGAATTTTGGGGATTCATCATTACGGACCATCGCAGAATCGGCAAGGATTTTTTCTTATATAAAGAAGAAAAAAACGGTTCGGGCTTTGAGAAAATTCCACTCACAAAAAAAGAGCTGGAACAAAACATCGGGCCAGGCGGCAAAGTGGTTCATACCCAAAAAGAATATATGGATCTTGTTAACAAAAACATATTCGGATTTGATTCATTAGAGGCTTACGATGAACTGATCAAATTGATTATCCAGCTCAGGAGCCCGAAGCTTTCCAAGGATTTTAAACCGACAGTCATTTATGGCATATTGGAAAGCTCTCTGCCGGAATTGACGGATGATGAACTGCGGCCATTATCAGATACGATTGAATTGATGGACCAGACGAAACAGCAGCTGGAACAGCTGGAGCGTGATCACTCATCGTTGGAGCGCCTTTGCAAACAGTACAATGTGTACAATCGTTATATCCTTGCGGACAAAGCCAATGAATATTTGAAAGCTGTAAAAGAATCCAAAAACAAAGAGGAAGAAAAAAACCATTTACAACAAAAGATTCATGATATAGAGTCTTTTCTCCGGACCGGTTATGAGGAAAATAAAGCGCTAAAACAAGAAAAGGAAGTTTTTTCCGAAACCAAAAGACAGCTTGAACATCACGAGGTTTTTCAGGCAGAAGAAGAAAGAATGAACAAACTAAAGTACCTTGAACAAATCAAATATGACAAACATCACAAAGAAACCGCCCATGATCATAAACTGCAAAAAGAAATTGAATTAAAACGAAAACTTGAGGACTTAAGCTTGACCAGGGACAAGCTTTCTGCAGATATCGAGGAGTTGCTTGACAGCATGGCCTCCTGTGCGGAAGCATCCGATTTTTACAAACATGGCATCAATGCGGCCGATTTTAAAAGATTAATGGATGAAACATACGATTTTATCGTATGGAAAAAGGAAGCCCGCCGGCATGAACAAATGCTCGAAGATATGCTCAAGAAGTGGGCCGTGCATGACCGGGAAAAAAACCGCTATGATGATGCCAGCAAATCACACGGGGAAGCGGACAAAAGACTGGATGAAGCCATTCGCGAAGAAAACAAATGGCAAGCCCTCTTTTCTGAGGAAAAAGATGCCCTGTTGCACGCCGTACTTTCCTGGTATGAAAATGCTCATTTTATCGGGACCGATATGGACTTAAACAAGCAAACTTCCCATATGATTCACGATTTATATGAGCCATATTCGTACGAGCAAGTCAAAAAACCGGCAGAAACCGCCCTTTCAACCTTTCTGCAAAAATGGAAAAATAAAGAGCTGCAACTGCAATTTGATATCCAGGCAATGGAAAAGGAGAAAAAACTGACGGAAGAAGATCTGCTTGAATGGAAAAACAAAAAGGATCCGGAACCGCAGCGGCACCCGGATACAGAGAAAGCAAGAGAACTGTTGAAAAAGCAGGGCGTTTCCTTCGTACCTTTTTATAAAGCCGTGGAATTTAAAAGCAACGTATCGGAAGAGACAAAGGAACGGATAGAAGCGGCACTTTCCGAAGCGGGTTTGCTTGATGCCCTGATTACTGAAAAAAGCGCCCAAAAGGTACACAATGACAAAGTGTTGGTCCCCCGCCCCGCGGAGGGAAAAGAGACCCTTGCGAACATGCTGGAACCGGCCTTGAATGAGGAAACGAAATCTCTTGAAACAGAAATAAACAATCTGCTTGAAAGCATCGTGCTTTCCAAAAATGGCTCCCATGCGAATGCATCCGTCACTCCCTCCGGGGATTATGAACTGGCACTGCTTCAAGGACAGGCCCCTCCCCTCCAGGGCCCCCGTTTTATCGGATTCGCACAAAGGGAAAAGTACCGTCAGATGAAAATCGCGGAATTGGAAAGTGAACTGCAGGCCATTCTAGAAAAACTCGAGCATTTAACTGCCAAATATGAGGAAGCAGTCCGGCATCAACAAGCGGCTAAAAAATCATTTGGGTTGTTTCCCCAAGATTCCGATACCCTTACTGCCTACCAGGAATATGTCCGGGCAAAGGCCAAAACGAAAATGGCCCAAGAGGAAAAACAGGAAAAAAACGAGAAAATGAAAGAAGCTTTCCAAAGATGGGATGCGATCCATTCAGAGCTAAAAATGCTGGCGAAAGAAATGAATCTCGATTTCAGTGCAGACGCTTATCAACAGGCCAAAGAGCAGTTTACATTTTATTTACATGACTTGCAGGAACTGCAGTTAACCTATGGAAATTACAAAAATACAAAAGACTACATTCAGACCCTTCAGGAGAATCTGGAGGAAATTGGCGAGGATGTCATCCAACTGAAAGGCGAATTAAACTCCTTGCAAAATTTGATCGAGAAAACGGAATTGGGCCTGGCACAGCTCGAAAGGCGGCTGCATGAATTAGGCGCCGAAGAAATCAGAAAAGAAATTGCCGTTATTACTGAAAAACTCGATTATATCGATCGCCGTATTCCCGATCTGGCAGGAGAACTGGCCAAAGCCGGAAACGAAAAGGAATGGGCAGAGCGGTCCTACAAGTCTTGCGTAACTGAAATTGAGCAATACAATCACCTTGTGGACAAATTCCACTCCCTGTTCATTCATGACTTAAAACTGGAGATGACATCTTTATCTTTTCCGGATGGTACGGAACCCGTTGAAAAAGCAAAGTCCGTATTAAAGGAATATGGGGACTTGTTGAAAAAGGAAACGAGGACAACGATTCATGACAAGTTGACAAGAGTGTTTTTTCAGGAACAGCAAAATCTGGTGGAATATCGTTTAACGCAGGAACAGGAATCATTCAAGTTCGATGACCTGCCAATGGACGGTCTGTCGCCGCAAATGGAGCAGGCTTTCCAGACTTTGAGGGAAAAAAGCGACAGAATCATGTTAAAGCTTGAATTCAAAGGGCAGCGTATCAGCCCTTATATCGCACTGAAAGAAGTGCAAAAAGACATTGTTGTCCAAAAGGAAGTATTGAATGAACGTGATCGAGAGTTATATGAGGAGATCATCTTAAACAGCGTCGGGCGCATTATTCGCGGAAGAATTCATCGGGCCGAGCGCTGGGTGAAAACAATCAACCATTTAATGGAAAACAGGGATCCTTCCTCGGGACTTACATTTTCCATCCGCTGGAGGCCAAAGACGGCTGATGCCGAAGAAGAAATGGATACGAAGGATTTGGTTGATTTATTGAGAACAGACCCCAGGCTTTTAAAAGAAACAGACATGGAGCGGGTCACCAATCATTTTCGCTCGAAAATATCCAGGGCCAGGGAACTTGCGGAAGTGGAAGGGTTCGGTACAACGCTTCACCAGGTCATCAAGGATATTCTTGACTACCGGCAATGGTTCGTCTTCACACTTTACTATACGAGAGAAGGAGAGCGGAAAAAGGAACTGACAAACAATGACTTTTTCAAATTCAGCGGGGGCGAAAAAGCAATGGCCATGTATATCCCGCTCTTTTCCGCGGCTTACTCCCGATACCAGGAAGCAAGGCCGGACGCTCCTTACATCATCTCCCTTGATGAAGCATTTGCAGGGGTCGATGAAAATAATATAAGGGATATGTTTCAATTGGTTGAAGAGCTGAATTTTAATTACATCATGAATTCCCAGGCCCTTTGGGGGGATTATGATACTGTTTCCAAACTTTCCATCGCCGAGCTCGTAAGGCCAAAAAATGCACCATTTGTCACGGTGATCCGTTATTTTTGGAATGGCTCGGAAAAGAGATTACTTTTTGATGAGTACGAGTTTGAACAATTAAAGGTGTGATCTCAGCTTGGAAACGATGAATGAGTTTATCAACTACGTCCGAAGCGAGCCAGGGTTGGACCGGCTCGTTCGGGCATTGCTTGAACGATATATTCAATTGGGGCGGATTGGCGGAAGTGTCCGGCTGACAAATTTGACAACCGCCGAAAAAGAAAGCCTTTCCCTATTTTTCAGAAAAGACTACGGGCACCAGGCATCGGCAACAATTTCCTTCAAAGCTTTTGAAAAAGCTCTTCTTCAAACGAAGTTTTCCGGCCTTTCCACCCATGACATTTTAAGTGAATATGCGGGTGAAAAGGTATATACACGTATTGAATCAGAAGAACATCACCAGCGGCAGAAAGACCGATACTTTGAATCACTTAAAACGAGCCATCCGGACCAGGCGGATTGGATTGATTATATTTGGAAAAAAGGAAGGGGCACACGCGCCATCCATCAATTATATGATGAAAATCCGGGCGGATTGGCAGAAACGATCGACTATGTTTGCCGTGCACTCTCAAATCTTCCTTCTCCGCAGCAATACGAGCGCCTCCCCCTTTTTGCCCAGAAAATCACACAGAACCCGCATGCTTTTGATTTGGATCAGCATGGAGGGAGGATATTGCTTCACGCACTGCAATTCAGGCTTTGGAAAGAAGATGTGCTGCCTTACATACAGGGGACATTGAATTCCGAAGAAGCGAATGAACTTTTTCAAACGTTTGGCCTTCTGAGGGATGATATTTTAAATTTTGTTACCTGTACCGGATTGAAAGGGGAAACAAGATATGGCGAACATGCCGTCTTACAAGCAGCCCAGCAAATGAAAACCGTTTTAAATCTTCCCTTGAGGGAAGTGTCGAGGCTGACCTCCTGTCAGCCATTTTCCGGAAACACCGTTTTTATCGTTGAAAATTCGGGTGTTTATTCGGAGCTCCTGGACCGTTGGCCTTTTCACGAACCCCCTCCTTTATTATGCACACACGGCCAATTCAAATTGGCTGCATTGACCTTGATTGATTTACTCGTTGCGGGAGATACGTTCATCTACTATTCGGGTGATTTTGATCCGGAAGGGCTCTTAATGGCCGCCAGATTAATGAACCGGGCCCCTGACCGGGTCCATCCGTGGAGATTTTCAGCGGAGGATTATGCAGGATGCCAATCAAACGTCACATTATCCAAAGATAGGCTCGCCAAGCTGGAAAAAGTGGATTTGTTCCCTTTACTCCCGGCAAAAAGAGCCATATTAAAAACCAAAAAAGCCGGCTACCAAGAAAAACTTGTAGACAGCTTGCTGAAAGATATGAAAAAAATCCTTTTATGATGTTTTTCAATGGCGTCACACCGAATTGTGCAGGGAAACCAACATCTCCCTGCACAATTTTTTCATCCCGGCTGTTTTATGTAAACGTCCGTTATATATTATTAAAAACATGCTTTTCCTCCGGGACGCTTGCTTTTGCTGGTATCTGCAATTGTCAATGGCTTCATCTTTGACTCTCCTGTCACATCCGGTCGGAATCAGTCGGATTTTATAGGAGACCGATAAAATAAAGTAAGATTAGGACCCGCCAAAGCGTGTTCACAGACCATGGCAACACGGGAGGGATAAAATGATCACGTTAAAAACCCCGGATCACCTCAAGGCTTCATAAAGAGTTCAATCGTTCGATCCCTTCGGGCTGCCCAAATTGGTCAGCTTAAAACGTTGGCTTTTTGGCAAACAAACGATATCGCCCGCACATGACGTTTTCCCCATTCATCCATTATACCAAGCAGCAAGGAAGGTTTCATGAATCATTCCTGTTTACAGGATGTCCATGCGGGAAAAACATATTAGAAGACTGAGAGAAAGGGGCAGGAAGATGATGAAAGTATTGGTGGCAGGTGCTTGTGAGCATACCGGGCGTTGCCTTTATGAATATTTGTCCAAACACCCCCATTATGAACCCTTTGCTGTCATCAACGAGGAAGAACGGAAAACGGCTTTAGAATATATGACAGAAGAGCGAATCATCGTGGAAAACGCCGGCAATAGCAGGCTGCGCGAACTGGTCCATGAAGCGGATGCGGTCATTTATGCCGGTGGCTGCGACGAGCAAACAAATGATGCAAAAGTCATATCGTCCATGTTGGAAACCACGAAAAATCTGATTGACATGGCCAAATCATGCGGGGTTGGCCGCTTTATTTTACTGAGCGCCATGGGTGCGGATGACCCCCAGGGTGCCTTTGAAGACTATTTATACAAAAAGCGTGAAGCGGAAGATTACTTAAAAAACAGCGGATTACATTATACAATCATCCGTCCCGGCCATTTAGTCCACGGAGAGCCATCCGGAAAAATAAAAATGAAAGAGAATATAGAATGGATCGGCGATCCGGACATAACATGCGGGGATGTTGCACGGGTGCTGGCATCAGCCCTCGACTCTGATCGGTTGAAAAATAAAACTTTTGAAATTACCTCTGGAGAAAAAAGCGTGGACGATGCCATCAAAGATGTGTAGCACGGGCTTAGGCCCGTTTTTTTTGTTTTGGCAACCGTCCTGTTTTATTAACAAATTTTCGACATTTTGTCCGGTGATTCCTTTTTTTCAAAATGTATGGAAAAATTTATGTTATAGTTGTAATACCATGATAAAAAGGGTGATCAATCATGTCTTTGCCAAAGTACATTACGAAAATTGACCAAATCAGTCAGATTCCGGAAAAAGAACGCGAAAAATTGAAGGCGATTACCGAGAAATTTGTCTTTCGTGTCAACGAGTATTATTTAAGTTTAATAAACTGGGATGATCCAAATGACCCCATCCGAAGATTGGTCATCCCCAGTGAAGGAGAGTTGAAAGAGTACGGGCGCTGGGATGCTTCAGACGAGAATACAAACTATGTTGTACCGGGATGCCAGCATAAATATACAACCACCGCGCTTTTGATTGTTTCGGAAGTATGCGGCGCTTACTGTCGTTACTGCTTCAGAAAACGTTTATTCAGAAATGACGTCAAAGAGGCGCTGCTTGATGTAAGCCAGGGTCTTGGCTATATTCGCCAGCATCCGGAGATTAACAATGTGCTCTTAACAGGTGGAGATCCGCTCATGCTGGGGACGAGAAGGTTAAAGACGATTATCGAAAGCTTGAGGGAAATCGAGCATGTGAAAATCATCCGCCTTGGCTCGAAACTTCCTGTTTTTAACCCCATGCGGATATATGAAGATGAAGAACTGCTAAAAGTAATCAAAGAAAACTCCACAACAGAAAACCGTATTTACGTGATGGCCCACATTAATCACCCCAGAGAAATTACAAAAGAAGCCCGCCGGGCATTCCAGGCGCTTCACGAAGCCGGTGCAATCGTCGTGAACCAAACTCCTGTTTTACGGGGAATTAACGATGATCCCGATGTACTGGCTGAACTATTGGATAAGCTTTCCTGGGCAGGAGTAACGCCTTACTACTTTTTTGTAAACCGGCCTGTTGCCGGAAACAATGATTTTGTCCTTCCGCTCAAGGAAGTATACGATATTGTTGAAAAAGCCAAGGCAAAAACTTCCGGACTTGGAAAAAGAGTCCGCCTTTCCATGAGCCATACTGCAGGAAAAGTGGAAATCCTGGCGATCCAGGATGGAAAGGCCTATTTGAAATTTCACCAGTCCCGTGACGGCGATTATGGAAAGTTTATGATTCTCGACTGTCCTGACGATGCGGCGTGGTTTGACGACCTGCCCGGGAACAAAGCATATTGGAAGCAGCCTGAAAAAGTCGTATAAACAGGATATGAGCCTCCCTTTTACGGGAGATCATATCTTTTTTATTTCACCTTCCCAATTTCGCTTCTTTTACGGCCCTTCCCGAACGAATGAGCCACATATGGACGAAAAACTCAATCACTGTCAGAAAAAGTGCCACAACCGTTGCACCCAAAAATGTCACTTCGGCTCCGGCAAAAAAATAACTGAGAATAAAAATGATGAGCGTGGATGAAACAAAATCCGCTATCGTACTAAGCCAGAAAGTATTGCGCGAAAGAAGCGCCCATTCCAGCAAATGTCCCGCCACAGCAAGCGTTACGCCAATAACAACCGGCTGGTACGCATACAAGTAATTGACGTTTGTCAACATACTGGCGGCGATCAAAAGGACTATAGGGGTAATGATGATTTTCTGAATTAAATTTAACATGATAACGGCCTCCTTAATGTAAAAGGATGCCAATTTATTCTAAATTTTATACGAAAAGAAACCTTTCATGATTTCACCCACTCTTCAGCTTTACAACAACGACCTCGGGACGGTTAAAAATCCTAAACGGAATAAGGCTGTTGCCGAGTCCCCTGTTAACGACCATAGTCGTGATTCCGCGCTCATGCCTGCCCGCCGTATATTTCGGAAACCAGCCCTGGCCCGGTGCGATCAAGCCGCCAATAAACGGAATGCGGATTTGTCCGCCGTGGGCATGCCCGGCTAAAACGAGGTCCATTTCTTTTTCAACATAAACATCAAATACCTCTGGACGGTGGGAAAGCAGAATGCTGTATGGATGCCCCGTCAATCCCTTAAAAGCTTCGTCCAAAGAGGCCGCAACCGCTTTTGCGGGGGAATTCAAACCTGTCATGAGCGGATCTTCCACACCAGCTATGACAAGCTGCTCTCCGTCACGGGAAAAAGTTTTTGCTTTATTTGTTAATACGTGGACGCCGAGTTCCCGAAGAGCTTCATCGATTTCCTCGACCTCGTTGACTGCCACTTCGTGGTTTCCCGTTACATAATATACATCGGTTATCTTAACAAGCCCTTTTACGAGATCCAAACTGTTTTCTAAATCATACCGGTTGCTGTCAATAATATCCCCTGTTATAAAAATAACATCCGGTTGCGCTTTTTTCACTTTTTCTACAAGTCTTGTTTGCTTCTCTCCAAAAGTGGCATCATGCAAGTCCGAAAGCTGGACGATCGTCAGTCCGTCAAACGGCTGCGGAATCCGCTCTGAATATATACGGTACGTTGTCGTTTGCAGCCAATGATTGTTTAAGTATAAAAAGAGCGATACGAAACCGGCCAGCAATATGACGGCAATCAATTTGCGTTTTTTATTCATCATTTGGTAAACCGTTCAAATTTTTTCAAAATCATGCTTTCACCTCAAAGATTAAAAGACTGCAACATTTCCATTTTAGTGTATGCACCGAAATTGGACAATACAATAAAAAAACTGGAATAGAATTCGTGGTTCCCGGATCGTATTTGTGCAAAACCGGACCGTATTTCGAAGTTCCCTCCCGGATCGTATGTTTTTAAAAATACCAAAGTCTAAATCACCATGTTAGACCCCGAATTATTTTTTTTACTAAAAAAACAGCCCTCACCGGGACTGTATTGTATTTATGGCTGCTGCTGTTCTTCATTATAATAGTGAACGCCGTATTGGGATCCTTCTGAGACCATTTTGGCATCTTCCAGGGAATATTTATCGGGGTGGCCTGCTTTTTCTATCAAATCGACGCCGTCTTTTCGGGATCCCCATAGACTCATGGCTTTGTCTTTCATCCTGCTGACCATTTCCATCGCTTTTTCACGATTTTCCCTGGAGGACAGGTAAGCGCCTGCAAGCCCAAGACTGAGCAATATCAAGGAATTTATGTTTTTCGCTTTTCCCATGAGGAACTTCTCCTCCTTTTATGCGTTTGTCTTTTCCTTTACCCTGTTTTCAAAAAATGAAGCCATATTTTCTTACATTTTTACGCCGGACAATTTTGCGGCTTGCACAAGTTCCTTCACTTCCTCCTGCCTTCCTTCCGCCAGCAGCTGCACAATTCTGCTTCCGACGATAACGCCGTCACAGTACCGGCCCAGCTCTTTTACATGCTCCGGATTGGAGACGCCAAACCCTGCAAGAACGGGAACAGCGGATGCGGCCTTTAATGTTTGTAAATACTCGGCGATCCCTTCTTCATACTTCGCTCTGGCACCGGTCGTTCCCTTGACGGTCACGGCGTAAAGAAATCCTTCCGTCCTCTTTGCAATTTCCGCAATGCGGCTGCGGTGACTAGTCGGGGAAGCGAGGCGGATGAGGGCAATATCATATTTGGCAAGTTCCGGCGTGATTAGCTCCTCTTCCTCGAGCGGCAAATCAGGAATAATCAGGCCATCAACACCAGTCTCCGCACACTCTTTGGCGAACTTTTCGATTCCATATGAAAAAACAAGATTCAAATAAGTCATGATGACGATCGGAATAGCGCGGTTTAGCTTGCCTTCCTTTAGGGTATCAAGCACCGTTTGCATCGTTGTTCCGTTTTTCAGTGAACGGATTCCTGCTTCTTGAATCGTTGGTCCATCAGCCACAGGGTCCGAAAACGGAATGCCCAGTTCCACAACAGTCGCTCCGCATGTTTCCAGAAAAGTAATTTGCTCGTGCAAATTCTCCAGTCCCCCGTCCCCTGCCATTATATAAGGGACGAACGCTTTGTCTCCCCGCTCCAAAACCCGGCCCACTGCTTCATCGATCCGTTGTTTACCCATTTTTTTTGCCTCCCAGCGCTGCTCTGACTGTATCTACATCTTTATCTCCTCTGCCTGATAAACAAACAGCTACTATTTTTCCCGAACCCGATTCTTTTGCCAATTTGACTGCATAAGCGACAGCATGTGAGCTTTCCAGTGCAGGAATGATCCCTTCTGTTTTTGCCAGTAACTGGAATGCTTCCAGTGCTTCCTTATCCGTTGCAGACGTATACGTAACGCGGCCGGATTCTTTTAAGTAAGAATGTTCCGGTCCGATACCCGGGTAATCCAAACCTGCTGAAATCGAATGGGCAGGAAGGATTTGGCCCGCCCCATCCTGGAGCAGGTATGTTAATGTGCCGTGCAATACGCCCGCCTTTCCGGCAGTGAGGCTAGCTGCGTGCTTTCCTGTTTCAATTCCCGATCCGGCAGCTTCCACTCCGTAAATTGTTACATCTTCATCCTCAATAAAGGGGTAAAACATTCCCATGGCATTGCTTCCCCCGCCTATACAGGCGACAACTGCATCCGGGAGCTTTCCTTCCTGCTCAAGCATTTGCTGCTTCGTTTCTTCTCCGATCACACTTTGAAAGTCGCGGACAATCTTTGGAAACGGATGCGGCCCGACAACCGAGCCCAAAATATAATGTGTATCTTCGACATTCGCAACCCAGTAACGAAGCGCTTCGTTCACCGCATCCTTCAGTGTGCCGTTTCCTTGCGACACACTCCTGACTTCCGCTCCCAGCAATTCCATCCGGAAAACGTTCAACTCCTGGCGGCGGATGTCTTCCTCCCCCATAAAAACAATGCATTCCAACCCGAGAAGCGAACAAACCGTTGCCGTGGCCACACCATGCTGCCCCGCTCCCGTTTCGGCTACAACCTTTTTCTTTCCCATTCTAATTGTGAGCAGCGCCTGGCCGATTGCGTTATTGATTTTGTGGGCGCCAGTATGGTTTAAATCTTCGCGTTTCAAATAAATTTTGGCTCCGCCAAGATGCTTTGTCAGGTTCTCCGCATAATAAAGCGGGGTTTCCCTTCCAATATATTGCTTTAAATAATAGTCCATTTGGCGTGCAAACTCGGGGTCTTTAATAGCTTTGTTATATTCGTCTTCCAGTTCGAGAATGGCAGTCATCAACGTCTCGGGAACAAACCGCCCCCCAAACTTGCCGTATTTTCCTTTATTGTCCGGTAATGTATAAGCTGACATCTTTTTCTCTCCCTTTTGCTGCTTTAATAAATGAAGTGATTTTCTTTAGATCCTTTTTTCCATTCGTCTCCACGCCGCTTGACACATCTACCATGGCAGGGCTAACGATCCTGATCGCCTCACCCACGTTCTTCTCGTTGAGCCCCCCGGCAAGAATGACCTTTTCCCTTGGTATGCCTGTGTCTTTGAGCAGGCTCCAATCAAATGGGTTGCCGCTTCCCCCGGCGTAACGCACACCCGGGCTGTCGAGTAAAAAATAATCGCAATCATATATGCGCATTTTTTTTATATCGCTTTTTTCCCGAATGGTGAGGGCTTTGATGACAGGTACTCCAAGTTGCCTGCAAAACTCCGGGGTCTCGTCTCCGTGGAGCTGGACATAATCCAAATTCACCCATTCTGAGATTCTCAGGATGGTTTCCGCTGTTTCATTGACAAATACGCCGGTGATTTTTATATGCTCCGGAAGCAACCCGGCTATTTCTTTCGCCCTCTCCAAACTGATTTTTCGCGGGCTCTCCGCAAAGACGAAGCCAAGCATATCGGCGCCGGAACGACAGGCCGTTATAGCTGCATCACGTGTTGTAACTCCGCAAATCTTTACTTTCAATCAGCGCACCGCCCTCATTAAAGGAATTTTTAAATTGGCCATTGTTACTCCGATATCATTTGCTCTCATCAATGTTTCGCCGACAAGAACGGCGCTTGCCCCGGCTTTTTTCACAAAAGCGGCATCCTCTCCTGTCTGCAGGCCGCTTTCACTCACAATGACGATATCTTCATTTTTCAAAATCGCTGCCACCCGTTCCGTCACCGCCAGATCGACATGAAATGTTTTCAGGTCGCGGTTGTTGATTCCGACGATATTGGCACCGATGTTAACGGCTGTTTCAGCTTCCCGTTCATTATGGACTTCAAGCAGCACATCCAATTGCATTGATTTGGCATAATCAAAAAGCTCCTTCAGCTTCTCCTCGCTTAAGGCTGCCGCAATCAGCAAAATCACGCTCGCACCGTGTTCAACCGCCGCATCGATTTGCACCCGGTCGATCATAAAATCCTTGCACAATAAAGGCAGCTCGCAAATAGCAGCAGAGACAGCCGCCAAATCGGCCAGCGATCCTTTAAAAAATTGGCGGTCGGTCAATACTGAAATCGCACTCGCTCCTGCTTCTTCGTATTTTTTTGCCTGCATGACCGGATCAACACTATGATGAATATCCCCTTTGGAAGGTGAGGCCCTTTTTACCTCGGCAATGACACTCATCGTATCGGAACGGCGAATGCTTTCAAAAAGCGGTCTTCTTTTTTGGGGCTTCACCTGCCTGCAAGGATAAATGGCTTTCAGCTCACGCACTTCCATTTCTTTTTGGGCAATAATGCGGTCAAGTATTGTCATGTCATACCACTCCCCGTTTCAATCGTTCACTTTTTTTGATTAAAAATTCGAGTTTCGATAAAGCCGCACCCGAATCGATGCTTTCTTTTGCATATAAAACACCTTCGGTAATCGTGTCTGCCTTGCCGCTCGCGAAAATGCCGATACCTGCATTCAATAGTACCGTATCGCGGAACGGGCCTTCATCTCCTCTTAAAATGCTCATCATGATATTGGCGTTTCTCTCCGCATCCCCGCCGGCAATTTCTTCGATGGAATACGTCGGAAGATCCACTTCATCCGGGTGCAGCGTAATCGGGCTCAGTTTGCCTTTTTCCAAAATGACAAGATGGTTTTCTCCGGCGAGTGACAATTCGTCCATATGGCCTGCGCCGTTCACGACGACCGCTCTTTTCCGCCCAAGCCTTTTCAACACTTCTCCCATCAATTCCAATTTATCGCGGCGGTAAATACCGACAAGCTGGGTATCCAGCGCAATCGGATTGGTTAACGGCCCGATCAAATTAAAAATCGTGGGTACCCGCAAATCTTTTCTGACTTTCATGACTTTCTTCATGCTTGGGTGAACGTGCGGAGCAAACAAAAAGGCGATCCCATTTTCCTCAAGCAGCTCCTCCGTTTCTTCCGGTGTATTTTCCAGATAAACCCCAAGGCGCTCCAGCACATCTGCGCTTCCGGTCTGGCTCGAAACACTTCGGTTTCCGTGCTTGGCAATTTTGATCCCCGCTCCGGCAATCACAAAAGCTGAAGCCGTGCTGATATTAAAGCTTTGGGATCCGTCGCCGCCCGTCCCGCAATTATCCATAACGCTTCCGGTCACTTTTTGGATGGGGAAGGATCTTTCCCGAATTGCCTGGACAAGACCGGCAATTTCGTCCGCTGTTTCACCTTTTAAAGCAAGCAGTCCCAATAACGCGCCGGCTTCGCTGTCCGTCGCCTCTCCGGAAAATAACATTCTGGCCGCAGCCGTCATTTCATCAACGCTTAAATTGTCTCCCGCCATCAGCTTTTGCAAATAAGTTTTCATCGTTTTTTCCTCCCATCTTCCTTTTGAAAATAGAAAAAGCCCTCCATAAATACACAAAAGTGCATTTACAGAGGGCGAACATGTCGCGGTGCCACCTCATTTTGGGAATAAAAAATTCCCGTCTCATTCGGGTACAGAATCGGTTTCATCCATTCGATACCCTATCCCTATAACGGGGGAAACCGTGTTTTCCTACTTATTTTTTCGGAAAACCTCTCATAAGGCCATTCCACAAAGCGATTTGCGCCGGTTTCCCACCATCACCGGCTCTCTGCAGCAAATATGCCAAGTGTACTCTACTTATTCATCGATTTTTAACGATTTATTCAAATAAAAAAGGGCTCCTCATCCAAAGGACGAGGAAACCCGTGGTACCACCTTTATTAGCTGATTGTACAGCTCACTTTGCGGGCAGCAAGCGTCAATAAGCTTCATGCCCGTCTCATTATATCGCCGAGAATGCGCCAAAGCCTACTGCCTGCCATCAGCAAGGTTCGGTTTGGAAGCTCGGAAGTCCATTCACTGCTCCCGCACGCCGGTTTCCACCAACCACCGGCTCTCTTCAGTGCCCAAGATGCAGCTACTACTCTTCGTCATAGCCATTACATATGAAATCAAGTTGATTATTTTTTATAATAACGGGGCATGAAGACAATGTCAAGATGAATTTTTATCATGGGGTCATTTATCGACGATCAGGGAAGCGTTGATTCCGAACAACTCTTCAAATAAAGCTTTTGCAAGTCTAATTTTGTTAGTCCTCGTTTGTCAGCAGCAGCCTGGATCAAGGCTATTTCATAATTCATGGCCTCCGAAAGCATTCCTTTTTTGATGTTCTTGTTAATCTCCACGAAAAAACCTGCTAAAAGCTGATCCGACAGTTTATCATACGAAGACAAACGGTTCCCTCCTTCAACTTGATATTATTGATATGTATTTTAGATGGGGTACGATAATTCCTGCTTTTTCCCAAAAATTTCTTTATCAGTTTTTCAGAGACGCTCCCAGTACCATGCACAAGCCCTTCATGGCCATGCCCGCATTCCCAAAAACCCATAAAAAAACGCTGCTCCCCTCATTGAAAGGGGCCGCAGCGCATTTTGTATATTTTTTCCCTGGCATGCTCCAGATCAGTTTAAAGGAACCGCGTTTCCGCCTACAAATCCTTCGGTCCGTAAGTACCTCTTTTGTCATCTTCATTTTTTTCGCGTTTTTCAAGCAAGTCATCAGAAAGGTCATCGACAGGCATGACAAGCTGGTCACGCTGCGCCTGTTTTACCTTGTCTTTGTAAAAAGCTCTATCTTTTTTATTGCGATCTCTCAAAGCTTTTGCCCGGTCTATTTTATTTTGTCCTGGTTCTCGCGTCATGTGAATCCCTCCACTTCTTTTATCTATCTTTTTCCGTTTTGGGATCCATTAAAACTAAATCGTGTGAAAGGCTGTAAAATATAGTCGTATTATCATATAAAGTCTTATAAACGGACGGGAGAGAAGCCTTTTTCAGACGCGCAATTTCCAGGATAGCGTCGTGAATCATTACGGGATGGGTCATTTTCCCGGAAAATTGCCCTTCAAAACGCCATGGCCCATCTGTTTCCACCATCATGAGGTCCAAAGGGTACAATCGGGCAAGTGCTTGAATTTCTTCATCATAAGTTACATCGGGCGTAACAGAAATAAAAAATCCGTTTTCCGCCATTCTCTCGGTTGTTTTGAGGTCTCCCTTAAACCAGTGAAAATGAGCATTTTTTACATTGTGTTTTTCGAGCAGATCGCACGCAATAGGGGCATCATCATAAACAGCATGAAGCACAATGGGCTTGTCCCATTTTTTTGCTAGCTTAATAAACGTTTCGAGCAATTCGATATACCCTTCCAGTTGAAAGCCCGGACCATGCTCAGTCCGCAAATAATACGGCAGACCGACCTCGCCGACAGCCGTCATCGACGCTACCCGGGATTCCAGCCAGGAAATCAACTCCGCCAATTCTTGATCATTCGGAAGCGGCTGTTCAGGATGAAACCCGAAAGCCGGATATACCTTTGAAAACTTTTTTCCCAGCGCTAAATTTCGCTGGCACGAGTCCAGGTGAAAAGAAACAGAAATGAGACCCGCACAGCCCGTCTGCTCCAGTTCTCCCATCATCTGCGCAATTTCTTCATCTTTATAAAGATCAAGATGGATGTGTGAATCGATGATTTTAAACATTGTCGTCCCCCTGTCTGACGATGTTTTCAGCGACCATTCGTTTCCACTCTAAAAATTCATTTGACAAGACAAGCTTTTCTGTTCGCGGCCTTTCAAATGGAACCTTGAACTGTTTGATGACCGAAGCCGGCTTCGTCGATAAAATGACAATCCGGTCCGAAAGGAACAGCGCTTCTTCAATATTATGGGTGATGAAAAGAATTGTCCGCTTATATTCCATCCAGGTGTCCTGCAGCCATTGCTGCATGTCCTGCCGGGTAAAATCGTCAAGCGCCGAAAAAGGCTCATCCAACAAAATAAGCGGCTGCGGGCTCAATAACGCCCGGATAAAAGAAGCCCTTTGTTTCATCCCGCCGGACAAGGCATCCGGCAGCGAATGTTCGTACCCCGCCAACCCTGCTTTTTGGATCATATCGAGCGCTTTTTGTTGATCCTGATTTCCTTGCAATTCCTGGCCAAGCAATACATTTTGCAGGACGGTACGCCATGGAAAAAGCGCATGGTGCTGCGGCATGTAACTGATAAAGCCCCGTTTCCCGGTAATATCTTGATCGTTTAAAAAGATGGAACCTTGATCAGGCTTCAGCAAGCCGCCGATCACATGAAACAACGTACTTTTCCCGCTTCCGGAAGGACCGAGGATCGAAACAAATTCCCCCTCTGTGATGTCCAAATCAATGTCTTGTAAAACTTCTTTTTGCCCAAAATTTTTGCTTACACCTTGTATCGTTAAATGGCCCATTCACATTACCTTCCTTCTTCTCCACTTGATGAGCCTGTTTTCCGCAAGAGTGATCACGCCAAAAAACAGCAAACTCAAGGCCATGATAATGAAAATGGCGACAAAAACGCGGTCTGTCCGGAATGATGAGGAAGCGAGCGTCATATAAACACCAATCCCGTGTTTCGCTCCAAGCCATTCCGAAATCACCGCGCCCATTACGCTGTATGTGGCAGAAATTTTAAGGCCGGAAAAAACGGATGACAACGCGTATGGCCATTCCAATTTTGTAAACGTCTGAATTTTTGATGCACCGGCCATCACCATGTAATGCTTCATTTCAGCGGGAACGCTTCTGAATCCGTCCATCGCTGCTACTGCAACCGGGAAAAAGCAAACAAGAGTGATGACAATGATTTTAGGCAAAAGCCCAAATCCGAACCAAATAACGAGAAGCGGCGCCAGTACGATAATCGGAACATTTTGCGATAAAATAAGGAGCGGATAAACGGATTCCTGAACCCCCGGCAGCAAATGAAGCATGACGGCCACAAGCACGCCGACTGTACAGCCGATGATGAATCCTCCGACGGAAAGCCAAATCGTTGACTGTATATGCGGCAGGAGCCCCGCAATTCCGGATGCAGCTTCTTTTGCAATGGAACTGGGGGCAGGAAGCAGCCAGCCCGGAATGTTGGCAAGTTTTACGGATACTTCCCATATACATAATAAAAGGAGGAGGACCCCCAGCGGCCTCCATCCTTTTTTGACCAGCGCACCCATTACCGGTATTTCTCCGTCAGTTGATCCATTGAAATTCCGTCCGGCTGATACAAAATTTTCACCTGGGAGATCACATTTTTACTGCCCATTTCAACCATCCGGTCATTCATTTTTTTGACGATGGCCATCAATTTGGTAAAATCCCCTTCCATCGTCGTTTCCAAAGAATGTACTTCATAACGGACTCCGGATTCGTCAATCACCTTGATCGCTTCATCAACGTATGGGATCACCTCTTCGCCATTTTTTGTTTTCGGGATGATCTGTATGCTGACAAGTGAATTCGCCATTTCCTCTCCTCCTATTCAGGTAAAAATTGATTTGTGAATGCTTTTTCTACATCCATTTCCTTTTCCAGCAAATCTTTTTCCAGCATCCAGTCCATGTAGTTTTTCCATACTTCAGCCTTTTGTTCTCCCCAGCGGGCCGCATCATCTTGATAACGGGGCGAAATCCATTCCTGGCTTTTTTTCACAAGTTCGGGATCAAGATCGGGTACTGCTTTGATAAGAATGTCCGCAGCTTCTCCGGGCTGGTCGATCGCAAACTCGTAACCTTTGGAGACGGCTGCCATGAATGCTTTTACCGTATCCGGATCCGATTCGATCATTTTCTCGTTCGTCGTAATGACCGGCGTATAATAATCGAGCTTGTCCGAGTAATCGGTCAAGTAGACCATATTCAACTTTTCCCCGCGGAGCTCTGCCTCTACCCCTGTCCACGCATAATAAATCCAGGCGAAATCAATATCTCTTTTTACCGCCGTAAAAAAGTCGGCATCCCCCATATTGACAATGTCAACTTTCTCTATATCGGCGCCATCCACATCCATCAATGAAGCCAGGACAGCTTTCTCAAGCGGGGCGCCCCAGCCTCCGTAGGTTTTTCCTTCAAAATCTTTCGGTGATGTGATATTTTTTTCGGCAAGTGAAGCGAAACCGGATGTATTGTGCTGGATGACGGCTGCGATGGACACAATCGGCACGTCTTGGACGCGCGCCTCCGTCACGCTTTCCTGATAACTGACCCCGAACTCGGCCTTTCCGGAGGCAACTAGCTGATCAGAGCCTGCTTCTCCTGGCATCATGATTTCAACATCCAAGCCTTTTTCCTCAAAATAGCCTTTTTCCTTCGCCACATAGAGGCCGGTATGATTTGTATTGGGCGTCCAGTCGAGCACGACTGCCACCTTTTTATGTTCTTTTTCTTCCTTTTCATGCTGATCGGCTGCATGGTTCCCGCAGCCGGCCAGCAAAAAAAAGAATATCACGCAGCTTGCCAACCGTTTATTCATAAGTTCTCCTCCTTGCAAAATAAAAAGCGCCCGGGAAAAAACCCCGAAGGCGCCAAAAAAAGATGTATGTTCAATTGATTGACGTTCCCTTCGCTGGTATGAGCCAGATCAGGTTCAAAGGGTCAGCATTTCCCGAATGCTATCTCAACCGGCCACACCGGTTCCCCTACTCAAATGCTATTAAGTTAATTCTATTATAACAGAAAGAAAAAACTGCTCCAAGAAGGAGCAGTTTTTTACACCGGTGGGAAAATTGGCGGTGATTGTGGAAAAATTCCTCCAATAATTGGAGCCACGTAAAGCGCAAATGCCACTCCTGCTGTTAGAAATAGTTTTTTCATTTTATTCACCCCTTTCAGCGATTTTTTTATAATAATAAAGCGCTTTATCCGGGTTCGTGTCTGCATAATATTGGGCAAGGGATAAAGCGAATTTATTATAATCTTCTACAAAGTAGGCCTTTTCCAAATATGGAAGCAAGTCGTTTTCCAGAAAATCCATCGCTTTGCCTTTTCGATTTTTCAGCAAGTATTGATAATATCGGAAAATGAGCTGCTGCTTTTTCATGGAGCCCGATTTTGTTTCCCGCAATATTTCAGAAATATTTTGGAGTGCTTTTTCATTCTCGCCCTGGGAAATGAGCAGCTCAGTGTAGCTGCATAAGCTTACCAAGTATTCCTGATTCGTCTTGGCATGGTCCATCGAAAGAATATAGTGGCGGGCCGCTTCTTCCAATCTCCCCATTTTTTCCAGAAGCAGGGCATAGTTATTGTACATGGCGGACTTAAGTTCATCCGTGTTGATCAAGTTCATATTTTTAAATATATAGCGATATTGTTCCGCGGCATTTTCATAAATGCTCAAATCTGTATAGGCAATGCCCAATAGAAACTGGGTATGTAAAATCCGCATATAGTTGAATGACCTGGAAAACGCCTCCAACGCTTTATGGCCATACGCAATACTGCTGCTGCTATCCTTCAGATTAGCATAGTTTAAAGCAATGAAATAATAGAGCTCCGCTCGCCACGAAGATGGCAATAGATCATCTGCTTCTACTTTTAGAAGAATATCCAGCGATATTTTATAATCGCCTTTTATAATATAAAAAGCACCATTAATAAACTCATAAAGCGCTTTTTCCTGCTCTGCCAATGAATTGGCAATTTGTCTGATAATTTCTCGTTCCTTCTCGGCGCTTTCGAAATCGTTCATCAGCAGATGGTAGCGATATACATACAAATGATAGAGTGATATATAGTTGGAAAATTTAATGTACTCTTTTAATTCTTCCACCCGATTGTAGCATTCTGTTGCCCGTTCCTTGTCGTAAGAAAGCATTGCATCAAGCAAATGGGAGAGTTCGGCAGAAATCTTCTTGGATGCCTGCTGGATGGAATCAAGAGAAATGCCCAACCGGTCGAGCAGCAGCATGATCGTTTCCCAGTTCGCTTCTTTGTTGTAGTTCTCAAACTTGCTTAAATGCGTGACAGAACAAATCCCGTTGCATAATTCGAACTGGGTCATATTCTTTAATTGGCGATGGTATTTAATTATCGCCCCGATATTCATTTTTTCCATGCTCATATCTTCATCCTCTAGTCATGCTACTGTATAGATAAATAGTAGCATAAACTGGATAAAAAATCTAATTATTGATAAACTTGTCATCTATTATTATCAAAAATTTCTTTTAATGCAAGCTCCAAGTTTGGATACGCAAAAACAAATTGATGTTCAAGCGCTTTTTCAGGAACCACCCGCTGTCCCCTGATCAGCATGCTGCTCATCTCCCCCAGTAAAATCTTTAACAGCCATTCTGGTACCGGAAGCCAGTGGGGCCTGTCCAAAACCGAACCAAGCGTCATTCCAAACTCTTTCATTTGAACCGGCTCAGGGGCTGTTGCATTCACCGGACCGGAAAGGGAAGATTTCGTGATAGCAAACTCTATCAAACGGGCGGCATCCTCACCATGAATCCAGGAAACCCATTGCCTTCCGGAACCAACCGTCCCGCCAACCCCCAATTTATAAGGAAGCGCCATGAGCGGGAGTGCCCCTTCCCGTCCAAGGATAAGGCCAAGCCTGACAAGCACTGTCCGGACTCCGAGCTGTTCGGCTTCTTTCGCCTGAGATTCCCATTTTTTTACAACATTCGCCAAAAAGTCGGTGGCCGCGCTTTTCGTGTCTTCCGTAAAGCTGCCTGTTTCAGACATGCCGTAATATCCGACAGCCGACGCGTTTATCAGTACTTCAGGCTTTTGTTCCAGTTTGCCTATTAAGCGGATCACCTCTTTTGTCGCAGCCAGCCTGCTTTGTAAAATTTTTTCCTTCTTTCTGCCTGTCCAGCGAATTCCGTTGATCGTTTCTCCAGCCAAGTTGACGAAAGCATCTACTTGACCAAGCTGTTCTTCGGGTCTTGCTCCTTCTACAAGCCACTCGACCACTGAAAGTCCACTCGACTTCCCGACTTTCTCCGGACTCCTCGTTAAAACGGACACGTGATATCCCTTTTCAAGAAGCTGCTTTTGCAATTTGGAACCAAGAAAACCGCTCCCTCCGGCAATAACGACGTGCATGCCGACCACCCCCGCTAAAAATGCTGTTTCATTAAATTCCGGTGAAAATAAGCAGTTTTGCTGAACTCGCCATTCCATTCACCGAGGCATAACCGGGACATTTTCCCCGACAGCGCCAGTACTATCAGAATATTCTTTATAGCGAGTGATTGCAAGTACAACTGGTTCTTCAAATGAAAAAGCGTATTCGAAATTAATGTCGAATACGCTTTTATGCGCTTGGCAGTAGGCGGAAGTGTGCAGCTGGCAGGCAGTGCGTTCGTCCGTGAGGAGGGCGAAGGCCCTATGGCAAAATCCGGAACAGGCGGCAATCTACCGGTTTTTAGGCGATTTGAATTGCTTTTAATTCTTCCGGGTTTTTCTCTGTTACAGTGAAACCCAAATTTTCCAGTATGTTGATCAGTTCGGTACATAATTGATTGTGTACTACCATAAATGTCCGGTCCCTTTCCATCGTTTCCTTGACTGAAGAAAGCAATGTAAATAAAGAGGCCGTTTTTTCATATGTTTTGTCTTTCGGCAATTCTTTTAACAAAGAAGTGGTTGGCTCCGTCACAGGCAATATCCAAATTTTAAACGGATGCGGAATATTCAGCAGTTGGTTGAACACATCCATTTTTTCCAACGGCGTTCTAAAAGTGTAATCGGTCAATTCATATACTTTTGTTGCAGTGTAATCGATGTCCCTAAAAGGTGACGGATCTCCTTTTACAAAAGACTCTATCTGAAGGTTTGAACCGCCCTCCAACTCTTGTGCATTAGACGTTGAAGAAATCATGCTCACGTATACTCCCCCTGTTCATGTCTATAGTCGAGTTTTCGCTTAATGAGTTCAATACCCTTTTCTCAAAAAATGCAAACATGCGGCGGGAATTTCTGTTTCATCTCCTTATCTTATGCACGATCTGTATGAGCGTTACTGGAGCGGCCCGTTTGGTTGTTTTTCAAGCGGAATGGGACCGGCCCGGGGGAGATGCCATTAGGGTTTGCCTCTTTTCATTTCCTCAATGGTTCATCTGCTTTTTATAAACCTTGTCTTTCATGCTCTTTTTTAAAACAACATATAAAATATGGCATTGTTCAAACGATTGGGTATCAATTTGAAACAACTCATTTATTTTATTCAGCCGGTAGATGAGCGTGTTGCGGTGAACATACAGATTTCTGGCTGCCCGGCTGACGTTCATGTTATTTTCACAATAGGCAATAAACGTCTCGACCAACACTTCCGCTTCAGGATGGGCCCATATTTTTTGTATGTCATCAGTAAACAGTTCCAAAAAAGATAGATCGATTTCTTCCAAAAAGATATCAGGAAGGATGGTCCAGCTATCAAACGAATATACCGCATCCTCCCTCCTTTTTTCCAATCCGATCATCAATGCTTTTTGGGCCTGCCGATACGAGCGGGATGCGCCAGCAAAACCCTTATAGCACTTGCCATAAGAAATGGAGACTTTGCAATGAAGATGATGCCGATTCATGAAAAGAGCCAGTTTTCTTGCTGATTGTCCACAAAGTTCCCCCAGTTTTCCCATATCTTGCTCTTCCATTTGTTTCAGGACAACCCACTGGTCCCGGCTGATTGGACAGACAATATCATCCAGGCTTCCTTGGAATAAATGACAAATAAAGTTTTTTAATTCGAGTTGTGAGAGTTTGGCAAACTGTTTTGCCTCTGTTTTTGTTCGTACAAGGGACGGCAAATGAATCAAAATGCAAGCCCTGGGTTGATCAAACTGATATCCGAGCATTTCACAATAGTTTTCCAGTTCCCCATGATTTTGCCATTCATCCAAATGAATCAAATGCTGAACAAACAATTCTGTTGTTTTCATTTCGAGAAAAAATGATTCAGTGCGAAAATTTTCCTGCAGCATCATCTCCACATGGTTTCGAACAATGTTGACGTACTTTTTCACTTCAGACGGCTCTCCGATAATACCCAGCACCCCAATGATTTGATGGTGAAACCGAATGGGTGCGGCTATACCCGGCAGTACATTTTCGAGCGCCTTTGCTTTTTCATTGGTAAAAATCACTTCTCTTCCTTCTCTGATGACCTGGGCGGATACACGGTGCAATGTTCCGATTCTCTCTTTGCGGTCACAACCGATAATCAATCCTTCTGAATCAGTAATGCTCATGGACACACCAAGTAAAGATGAAGTTTGTTCTACAATGGATTGTGCAACTTGCTCAAGAATTTTCATGCTCCAACCCCCGCATGTGATAAAGTTTCTCTTCAAGTACATAAATTATAGCAAAATTCCACTCTTTTTATATTCAAAATTTTGTGCATATTTAATATTGATAGAATGATGGTGTACTTTATAATTACAAGTACGAACCAGCAAGGGGGGGAACCTAATGACAAATCACATCATTATTGTCGGCGGAGGCGTCATGGGCTCAAGCACCGCATACCACTTGCGGAAACTTGGCTATGAAGGTGAAGTTACCGTTTTTGAAAAAGACCCGATATACGAGTACTCTTCTACGCCGCGCAGTGCCGGCGGAATCAGGCAGCTTTTTACAACCGAGATTAATATTAAACTGAGCCGCTACAGCCTCCAACAATATAAAAAATTTTCCGAGACCATGAAGATCAATGGCGAGCCGGCTGCCATTGACTTCAGACAGCAGGGCTATCTGTTCCTGGCCACAGACACTATGCTTTCTGCCATCTTTGACCAGAAAAAGCTGCAAAACGATATGGGCGTTCCTTCACAGTTTCTGGAACCCCGAGAACTTCTGTCCATTATTCCCGAATTGAATATTGATGACTTGGCCGGGGGGCTCTTCTGCCGGGAAGACGGTTACCTGGATCCCTATTCCGTTATGCAGGCATATAAACATGAAGCAAGAGAAAATGGTGTCACCTATATTCCCGAAGAAGTTGACACTATCCTTCATGAACGACATCAAGTAACGGGAGTCAGAACAACAAACGGATTGACCGTAAAAGCCCATACCGTCATTAACTGTGCCGGTGCCTGGGGAGCCGAACTCAGTGAAAAAATAGGCCTTCCTGTACCAGTAGTCGCTTTGAAAAGACAGATCTTTTTGTTTGATCCAGCCGTCCCTTTGAAAAGGGCGCTCCCCTTAACGGTAGATCCTACCGGAGTCTACTTTCGCCATGAGGGGGACCGAATCATTACCGGTTTTTCCGATAACGTAAAACCCGGGTATGACTTCAGTTGGAAACGCTCACATTTCGATGAATTATGGCCGATTTTAGCAAACAGAATATCCAACTTCGAACGTTTAAAACTCGAATCAGGCTGGGCAGGATTATATGATTACAACACAAAAGACCAAAATGCCATCATAGGCGCCCATCCTGAGCTGAAAGGCTACTATATGGCCCTTGGTTTCAGCGGACATGGAATGCAGCAAGCACCGGGAGTCGGACTCGGCCTGGCGGAACTGATTTGTAAAGGACAATATGAAACACTCGATTTAACCCCGCTCCGATTTGAACGTTTTGCCGAAAATGATCTTGTTCGGGAACAGGCCATTGTATAAGAATATCGATTTGGAAGGGGGAGGACAGTGAGTGTTGATTTTAAGCGAAACTGACATACAAAAAGTCATTGACATCTCAGAAGTGGCGGACGCTTTGGAACGGGCCTACCTGCTTTATGATCAAAAACAATACGTCATGGACCAAAGATTGCAATTATCGGACAATCAAAACACCCTTTTGCTCATGCCGTGTATCGCAGATAAAACGATGGGCACAAAAATTGTAAGCGTTTTCCCGGATAATGAAGCATATC
Organism: Siminovitchia jepli; assembly: GCF_047228825.1. Lineage (NCBI taxonomy): Bacteria > Bacillati > Bacillota > Bacilli > Caryophanales > Bacillaceae > Siminovitchia > Siminovitchia jepli. Next base: position 13,451 of record NZ_JBFEGN010000011.1, on the reverse strand, counting down.
CCGTTACTCAAGGACTGATGCTTTTGCTGGATGGGGAAACCGGTCAAATAAAAGCCATTTTAAATGGAACAACCTTAACCAATATGCGGACAGGATCCATCGGGGGATTGGCCATTAGACATTTGACTTCCCCCCGCATCCGCACAATCGGATTGGTCGGGTTAGGGGTTCAAGGGCTTTACCAGTTGATGGCGGCCTGCAAAGAACGGCGGGTCAAACGCATTATCCTATTAAACCGTTCCCGTAAAAAGACAGCAGCTTTTATTGAAAAACTAAAAAAACATATAGACCCGGAAATCGACATTGTAACGGAGGACTCACCAGAGAAACTGGTTATTGAATCCGACGTAACGATTACAGCCACCACTTCCAAAGATCCGGTACTTCCCAATGACGGATCACTGTATAAGGGCAAACTGGTGATCGGAATCGGCTCCTTCCAACCAGGCATGAGAGAGTTTCCCGAGGCTCTATTCAGGGAAGCATCCTACCTGTTAATTGATACGCTTGATGCTTTACAAGAAACAGGCGACTTGATCGACCCCATTAAAAATCAATGGATCGGCCCTCACCAAATCAGGCCATTTTCACATGTCCTCTCAAAAAAAGCAACCATCAATAAACAAGATGAAAAGTCCGTTTTATTTAAATCTGCCGGAATGGCCCTTTTTGATGTCGTTGCAGCCAATGAAATTTATCAAAGAGCAAAAAAATTAAACATTGGCCAAAAAATATTTTTGTAGTAAAGGCTCTTCCAATAAAAAACAAGGGGTAGGTGGCAATGCACACAATCATATTAGTTGAATTTGTCCTTTATTGTCTGATGTTGCTCGCTGTCGGCTACTATTTTAGCAGAAGGGACATGGGACATTCGGATTTCCTGCTTGGCGGAAGAAAACTTCCCGGATGGGCGCTTGCCTTTTCCGAAAGAGCCACGGGAGAATCGGCCTGGCTGCTTCTCGGTTACACGGGTTTTGTTTTTATGACAGGATTTTCAGCTGTTTGGGTAGCTGTTGGAATTGCCTCCGGAATTGCTTTTTCATGGCTGTTTCTGGCCAAAAGATTTATGAAGGAAGCGGAAAAGTATAAAGTTATGACACTCCCCGGATACTTGGCAAAACGGTTCCAATCAAAAGCTAAAATCATTCTTTGGCTATGTACCATACTCATTATCAGCTTTATGATGTTTTATTTTGGGGCTCAAATTGCCGGTGCCGGAAAAACGTTATTTACGGTATTTGGGATAGATCCCATTGTAGGTGTTTTGATCAGTATCAGCATCGTGATTTTGCTGTCCTATCTCGGGGGATTTGTGGCGGTGGTCTGGACGGATATGATTCAAAGCTTGATGATGCTGCTTACTTTGGCCGGCCTGCCAATCATGGCATTGTTTAAGATTAAAGCAGAAAATCTTTCCATTATGGATGCCGTCGTGAGTGCAGGCCCGACGATGAATTCATGGACGGGCGGAGTAACCGGGTTTGCGTTGGGACTCCTTCTTTTTAACAATTTCGCATGGTTTTTCGGCTTTCTTGGAGGCCAGCCTCAGCTGAGTGTACGTTTTATGGCGCTTAAAAACAAGAAAGAGGCCAATACCGGAACAACGGTTGCCATTCTTTGGACTCTGCTCGCCTATTGCGGAGCCATGATGATCGGGATTACAGCACTGACATTATATCAAGGGGAGACTTTTGCTGATGTAGAAACCATTTTGCCGCATATGGTTCTTGACTTGTTCCCGGAATGGATTGCCGGAATTATGTTGGCAGGCATACTGGCAGCGATCATTTCAACGGCAGACTCGCAATTACTCGTCATTACTAGCTCCGTAAGCGAGGACATTATCCGCAATGCCCTCGGGATCAACCTATCTGAGAAAAAACTTGTGCTGGCATCCAGATTGGCGATTTTAGGTGCAGGGTTTCTCGGATTAATGATTGCCCTCTTTTCGAAATCACTCGTATACTTGATCGTCAGCTGGGCATGGGCCGGCGTCGGATGCACCCTTTCACCGGCGATTATTCTCACTTTTTTCTGGAAGAAATATTCCGGAGCCGGTGTCATTGCGACCATTATATCCGGGTTTGTTGCAACTGTCGTATGGATCTCCTCGCCGCTTGAAGAAATCATATCGTCCCGCTTTACCACTTTCTTTATTGCTCTCGCCTTCGGTATCATCTTTAGCCTTCTTTTTCCGGAAAAACAACATGCGGGTAAAGAAGGAAAAGAGGACGTTGCTGTTGGCAGTGCGCTGAATGGGTAAAGTCCATATTTAAAAACGGCCTGACCAAAAGAGCACATTGCAGCCGTGTGCTCTTTTTTAAACTTTGGGAACTATACAATTTTAGTGCAAAAGTTGATCCGGCGCAGTGAAATTTTCAGTCCAACCAGGGACCGCCTGCGCCTAAAGGCTTGGCGCCGCCAAGATTTCTTTATCGGATCCCGCAAGCTTCTGCGAGCACCTCCACAATATGCAAAGCCCTGGTATTTTCAAGCCCGCTTCGTTCCACTCCCAGCTTCATTTGCAACAGGCACCCCGGATTGGTTGTAACGATCGTTTGCGCATTGGTTGCTTTTACGTGCTCCATTTTGTCATCCAAAATTTTCATCGATTCATCAAAATGAATCAAATTATAAATTCCGCCGGAAGCACAGCAGCGGTCGCTTCCTTTCATTTCGACAAAATGGGCTCCCGGAACAGACCGCAGCAATTCCCTCGGCTCATCGGCCACACCCTGGACGTTCCGCAAATGGCAGGAATCCTGATAGGTGATCGTTCCGTCCCACTCTTTTTTATAAGGGAGCGGACCAAATTGTGCGAGAATTTCCGTTATATCACGCGATTTTTCCACAAACCGGCGGGAACGCTTTTCCCATTCCGGGTCCCCTTTAAAATGCTTGTCATATTCACGCAGCATCGCTCCGCAGCCGCCGGCATTGTTGATAAAATAGGTCGCTTTGGACGATTCGAACGCCTCGATATTGGCTTTTGCCAATTCTTTCGCTCCATCCATCATTCCTTGATGGGCGTGCAGGGCGCCGCAGCACTTCTGCCCTTTTGGAATAAACACTTCACACCCGACACTTTGAAGCAGTTCAATGGTTAATCGATTGATGTTTGCCATCATGCCATCCATGATGCAGCCTGCAAAAAAGGCAACGGTCGCTTTTTTCTCTCCCCGGACAGGAAAAATGTCTCCAAATTGATACCGTTTAAGAGGCGATTCTACTGGAGGAAGAATCTTTTCAAACTGCCCGATGGATTCCGATACTTTATTGACAAGCTTCAACTTGCGGGCAACTTTGTTGACGCCTGTTTTCTGATAAAGCCATGTCGCATTGCCAAGCAGTCGGAGTCGTTTTTGGTGGGGAAAAACATGGTTCAGCATTTGATTTCGAACTTTGACACCAATAGAAGGCTTGTTATCTTCCTCTTTTTGCTGGAATGTAAGGACTTGCCTCGTTGCTTCATAGATCTCACCGTAAGGTACTCCCACGGGACATGCCACTTCACAAGCACGGCAGCCAAGGCATAGATCGATCGGCTCCGCAAGGTCTTTTTGCAAATCAATTTTTCCTTCAGCCGCCATTTTGACAAGATTAATCCGGCCCCGCGGCGACTGGGATTCCTTGCCCATTGATTCATATGTCGGGCAGGCGGGGAGGCAATAGCCGCATTGGACACACGTATTGGCTGCCTCGTAAGTCAGGTCGTGAAGCAAGGAAACATATTGATTGTCTTGATGACAGACAGCATTATTTTTCATTTATGTTAATACCACCTTTGTCTGGCCAGGCTGCGGAAACATTTTGCCTGGATTCAAAATCCCGTTCGGATCCCAGGCATCTTTGATTTTCTTCATCATCATGACGCCTTCTTTTCCGAGTTCCATTTCCATGTACGGCGATTTTAAAGTGCCGATGCCATGTTCTCCCGACAATGTGCCCCCCAATTCAACGGCAGCTTCAAAAATGTCACCGACAGCGGCCTCCACCCGTTTCATTTCTTCCGCATTCCGTTTATTCGTCACAATATTCGGGTGCAGATTTCCGTCCCCTGCGTGGCCAAAAACGACCAGATTCAACTGATATTTGTCACGAATGGCATGAAGGCGTTCCATCATTTTGGGGATTTCGCTCCGCGGAACGGTTGCATCTTCGGAAATTTTCGTTGGGCCCATTTGGGTAATCGCAGGCGAAACCATTTTTCTCGCTTTCCAAATATTGGCACGTTCTTCTTCTGTTTGGGCCACTCTTACTTCAGTTGCATTCTGTTCAAAGCAAATGGTTTCACATTTTTGAATTTCTTCGGCAATGGCCGCCTCATGTCCATCGATCTCAACGATAATGATGGCTTCCGCCTCGACAGGAAGACCGCTCGGTGTATAATTTTCAACCGCGCGGATGCACGAATTGTCCATCAACTCCATCGCACTCGGCAAAATTCCGGCGGATAAAATATTCGTAATGGCGTAGCCCGAATCTGTTAATCTATTGAAAGAGGCCAGCAAGGTTTTTCTCGCCTGCGGTTTCGGAATCAGCCTTAATATAGCCTCTGTCACAATGCCAAGCGTTCCTTCCGACCCGACAATCAACCGCGTCAAATCATATCCGGTAACATTTTTTACCGTCTTGCCGCCAGTGCGGATGATCCCCCCGGTTGGCGTCACGACTTCCAGGCCAATCACATATTCTTTCGTCGTTCCGTACTTCAACCCTTTGGGACCGCTCGAGTTTTCAAGCAAATTGCCGCCAATCGTAGAGACGTGGGAACTGCTGGGATCGGGCGGATAAAACAATCCCACTTCTTCTGCTTTTTGATGAATGTCCCCGGTAATGACGCTCGGAGAAACGATGGCCAGCAAATTTTCCCTGTCAATGATCAATTTCTTTTGAAACTGCGACATATCTAGGACGATGCCGCCTTTAACAGGCAGCGAACCGCCGCTTAACGAAGTGGCCGCCCCCCTTGGATATACAGGAATAAGATGTTCGTTTGCAAGCTTAATAACGCTTGCAATCTGTTCTTTATTTTCCGGCTGGATTACGAGATCGGGCAGATATTCGCCGAAAGAGGCATCAAAGCTGTAGGAATAGCGGTCCGCCAATTGATGCAATATCCGGTCTTCGGAAATCAGCGGACGGACAAGATCATATAATTTTTCAGTCTTCAATGTTGCTCACTCCTGCAGAGGAATTTGGTTCAAGCATACCATAATGCAATTTTTATGCCAGCCATTTTTGTGATATAGCCGCCCTTTTGTTAAATGAAAAAGAAACAAAATGAAACATACTTCTTCAATTTGTTTCATTCTGTTTCAATATTCCAGTTCTTTATTTTTCTCCAAAACATCGTCCGGCTCATTCCCAATTCAGCCGCCGCTTTTCCTTTATGAAAATGATGTTTTTCCAGCGCCCGGATGATTCTTTGTTTTTCGGATAAAATGAATGTATTTTCGGGGACGTCCCGCCCCCTTTGATCCGGCAAGTGCTTGGCAAGTTGATTTGCATCCAGCACTTGCCCCTTAAATAAAACGGTCAGCCTTTCACAAACATTTTGAAGCTCCCGGATATTTCCTTCCCATTTTTGTTCCGAAAGCAATTGCATCGCTGATTTTGTGAGCGTGACACCTTTTAAAAACTCGCTTGCCAAAACGGAAATATCTTCCGGATGCTCCCTTAAAGGCGGGAGCTTGAGATCCAGCACACTCAATCTATAAAATAAATCCGCCCGAAATTCATTTCTTTTTACCATATCCATTAAATCCTTATTGGTCGCGGCAATAATCCTGACGTCAACCGGGATCACTTTATCATCCCCGATCCGCATAATTTCCCTTTCCTGGAGGACACGCAGCAAGCGGCTTTGCAGCTTGGGTGAGATTTCCCCGATTTCATCCAGAAACAAAGTTCCCCTATGGGCAAGTTCAAAAAATCCCGGCTTTCCGCCTTTCATTGCCCCGGTAAACGCCCCTTCAGCATACCCGAACAGTTCGCTTTCCAGCAGGCTCTCGGGAAGCGCAGCACAGTTGATCGCGACAAACGGATTGTGTTTGCGGCTGCTGTGATTGTGGATGCTTTGGGCAAACATTTCTTTTCCCGTACCTGTTTCACTAACGATTAATATATTGGACTCCGCCTCGCTGTAGCGCTTCGCCGTTTCAATCAATTCCTCGATGACATCGCTTTTATACAGGATATCGGCAAACGTATATTTCGCCACATGGCCCCTCATATGCATTTTTTTACGGATTTTTCCTTCCATTTCCTGAATCCCGGTTACATCCTGGAAAGCAATCATATCGCCGACACGCTTTCCTTTTAAGAAGATCCCGGCTTTTTTAACCGATAACTGAATCGACTCATAGGAAATCAGATCTTCATGAAAATCTTCCTCATCCAGAAGAAGATCAAGAAGGTTTCCCTTGGATAAAACGTCCGTAATCGGGGCTCCGATCAAATTTGGTCCCGAAATGCCCAGTATGTGTTGGGCGGAAGCATTAAAGATGGAGATTTTTCGTTTCAGGTCAACCGCAATAACTCCTTCATAGGCGTTATCCAAAATGGTTTTGTAGCGCTGGGCCTTCTCCTGCTCTTTCCTGCTGACAATGGCAAGCCGCTTCGCTTCGGTCAATGCCTGCCGAAACGATTCTTTCCCGGTTTCGATCATCATCGTTTTTAATCCGATTTTCTCGGCATATTTGCAAGTGTTATAGCCTGATAAAACGACTTCGCAGCCTTCGCTTACGGCGAGATCGACCATTTCGTCAGACGCACTGATATCGTTTAAAATATATTTATGGATCGGCAGTTCAATAATATCCTCCAGATTCTCCACGCCAAAGATCATATTTGCAGCACCGATGACAGCGACCTTCTTTTTCCCGAAGCGCTTCCTGCATTCATCCAGGCTACGGATCAAATCGATTCCCTGCACGGGTATATCAACGATTGGAATGGAATCCTGGCTTTCTTTTAATAATTTTGTGACAAGTCCCCGCGAAATGATGACATCGGCATCGAACGTTTTTTCCCTTACTTGATCTGTCGGAACAACGACTTCTTCCAATTCAAAGTTCAGGCCTTCCGGATCTTCTGGCCCTTCCATCAACTGGAATTCCCGAAATCTCTCTAATGCATTTTTGATGTAATTTTTCCGTGGAACAACGAGTTTGATTTTAATCAAGGAACCTCTCTCCTTCTCCAATAAAGCCCTTAAAAACAGTTTAAACCGAAGAACGTATCCCTTCCAGTCAAAAATGTATCCATAAAGAAAGCGTTTAGCCTTTTGTACTAAACGCTTCAAATTTTATTTTGCCGCCTGCGCTGCCGACAGGATTTCCGGATCTGTCCGTATCTCAATCACAAACGGTTTATCGCTTTTTAATGCTTTTTGGAAAGCGGGAAGAAACTTTTCATTTTTAGTGACTGTTTCTCCACCGCAGCCAAATAGCTTGGCCACTTCTGCAAAATTCGGATTTGTTAAAGGTGTTGCCATGACACGGCCGGGAAAATGTTTTTCCTGGTGGGCCCGGATCGTGCCGTACATATTGTTGTTCACGACAATCGCAATGACCGGAAGATTGGCGCGGACTGCTGTTTCCAACTCAATCATCGTCATCATGAATCCGCCGTCACCCGAGAAAGATATTACCGTATGATCCGGGCAGGCTGCCTTGGCGCCGATTGCAGCCGGCAGACCGTACCCCATCGCCCCGGAAGTCGGTCCGATATACCTTTTCTTATCGGTAAAACGGAAATACTTGGCGAGCCAGCTGTAGAAATTCCCGGCATCACTCGTTAGGATGGAATTGTCGGGAACGGAGCACGCCAAATCGGCCAGCACTGAATTCATCTCCGCATAATGACAGGAATCCGCTTTAACAGGGGGTGTGGATGAAGCGAGATAAGATTCATGACATTTCTTTACGAATAACTCACGGTGCTCCTCTGTTACCGGATCTGCAGCAGCGAGTGCTTTTTGCAAGAACTTTTTTGCATCAGAAACGACGGCGAACTTGGCAGGGTAAGCTTTCCCGATCGAATCCGGGGAAATGTCCACTTGAATAAGATCCGTCTGATCACTAAATAACGTATAATCTTGGGTTGTTACTTGTGATAAACGGGTTCCAAGTGTGAGAACAAGATCAGCCTCTTTGATCGTTTCCAGCAGCTTTTGGTCCGGGCCGAACCCGAGCCATCCGGCATAATGCGGATGGTTATTCGGCATGACATTGAAACGCCGGAAAGCGGAAACAACCGGAATCTTCACCAGTTCCGCAAATCCCGCCAATTCCTGTTCAGCACCTGAAGCAATCACGCCGCCTCCGGCAATGACCATCGGCTTTTTCGCTTCCCGCAGCATCCCGAGTACCTTTCGGACGGACTCCTCGCTTGCTTCCGGCGGATCATATTGGATAACCGTGCTTTCCATATACTCCATTTCATCTTCGAGCATATCGTGAGGCAAGGAAACAACAACAGGACCTGGCCTGCCTGAACGTGCAATATAAAAAGCCCGGTGAAGAATTTCAGGAATTCTCTCAACTGAATCAATTTCGACTGCCCATTTACAAAGATGGCTGAAATACGCCGCAAAGTCCACTTCCTGGAATGCCTCTTTCCCTTTGAACGGCCTTTCCACCTGTCCGATGAGCGCTATAAGCGGAGTAGAATCTTGCATAGCGGTGTGAAGTCCAATCGATAGATTTGCAGCACCCGGCCCCCGCGTTGCCATGCATACACCCACTTTTCCGGAAGCTTTTGCATAGGCTTCCGCCATAAAAGAGGCTCCGCCTTCGTGCCGGGTCGAAATAAGATCGATGTCCGGATGTTCGTACAGCCCGTCGATTACACCCAAGTAGCTTTCACCCGGCACGCAAAACGCTTTTTCAACCCCTTCTTTTTTTAACACTTCCACAACGATATGTCCGCCTGATAATTTATTCATGCCCGCCTCCAAATTATTTAAAAAATAGAAATGCCGGGACGGCATTTCTATTTAATAATTATCAATCTGCGCCCTTTGGATTTTCCCGCTATAGTCAATGTAAACCGATCTCCACTCCGTAAAGACATCCAATGAGGCAACACCGGAATCCCTGTGGCCATTGCCGGTTCCTTTCGTTCCGCCAAACGGCAGGTGGATTTCGGCTCCGGTTGTACCAGCATTCACGTATACAATCCCTGTATCAAAGTCGCGCATGGCACGGAATACTTTGTTGACATCGGCTGTAAAAATGGAGCTTGATAATCCAAATTTTACGTTGTTGTTCACTTCAATGGCTTCATCCAGGTCTTTTACCGGAATAAAGGAGACGACTGGCCCAAAAATTTCTTCCTGGGCAATTCTCATGTCGGATTTGACATCTGTAAATAATGTCGGTTGATAGTAGTTTCCTTGATCCAGGCCATTTCCCGTAGCAATGTCGCCGCCAGCCAGCAATTTGGCTCCTTCCAGTTGCCCAATGTGCACATATTCATGGATTTTTTCCAAGGCAGAGCGGTTGATGACTGGTCCGACATCGACGGATTCATCAAGTCCATCCCCAAGCTTCAAGGTTTTCATTTTCTCCAATACTTTTTGCTCAAGCGCTTCCTTGACTGATTCTTGCACGATGACCCGGCTGCACGCGGTACATCTTTGGCCGCTCGTGCCGAACGCACTCCAAACTATTCCGTCCGCAGCCAAATCCAGATCGGCATCTTCCAATACCGTTACAGCATTTTTCCCGCCCATTTCAAGTGACGTACGTTTCAACAGTTCACCTGCACGTCCGTTGATTTTGGCGCCCACTTCATTGGACCCCGTAAATGAAACGAGGTCAATGCCGGGATGCTCCACAATAGCGTTTCCGACAACATTTCCTGAGCCATATACAAGATTCAGCAACCCTTTTGGAAGGCCGGCTTCCTCGTATATTTTTACAAATTCAGCGGCCAAAAACGGTGTTTCCGTCGCCGGCTTCCACACAACAGCATTCCCTGCGACAAGGGCCGGCAGTGATTTCCAGGAAGCAATCGCAATCGGGAAATTCCAGGGAGTGATCAAACCTGCAACACCAACAGGCACCCGGACGCTCATCGCGAATTTGTCCCTTAATTCAGATGGAACGGTCTCCCCAAACAGGCGGCGCCCTTCTCCTGCCATATAAAAGGCCATATCGATGGCTTCCTGTACTTCTCCCCGGGCTTCGGCGATCACTTTCCCCATTTCCGTTGTCAGTACCCGGGCCAGCTCTTCTTTTCTTTCTTTCAGCAAGTAAGCCACTTTATATAAAACATCTGCCCTTTCCGGAGCCGGAACCTTTGCCCATTCTTTCTGTGCTTTTTTTGCAGCCTGCACCGCACGGTCCACGTCTTTTTCAGTCGATGACGTTACTTCTCCAAGCACTTCGCCGTTTGCCGGATTCATATTCTGAACCCATTCGCCAGACTCGGAAGCAACCCATTCCCCATTAATGTAGTTGACATATCGTTTCATCCGCCAGACTCCTCCTCGCTTATTTTATTTATGTAATTCCCATGGTGGCCAGCAAAAACAATAAAAACGCTTTCGTACTCATACTTTAACTTTATCCTACTTTTAATTCTATGGTCAACCTGTACAAAAATGAATAGGTTTATATTTTCTGAAACCTCTCCCCATTGAAATGGGGAGGTTCCGGGACCGGAAATAACTCGTCTTCAAAGGTTACCGGCATGATATCCCTCCAACAAGACTATGATTCTCCTATGGTTTATTCATATGATTGTATATTTATAAAAAATACTCTTTGATTTCCCCGTTTTTATCGTGTATAATAAATGTGGATATACAAATCTCATTCATTTGGGTTATAAATAACATAGAGGTGTTGCTGATTGTTTGCTGATGATCGATTCCGCGATTACCAGCCTGCAAGCCTCCGCAAAGATTTCATTTCCGGGATTACTGTCGGTATCGTAGCCATTCCTCTTGGAATGGCTTTTGCCGTGGCTTCGGGCGTAAAACCCGAGTACGGCATTTACACGACGATCATTGCCGGATTGATCGTATCTTTGCTCGGCGGCTCCCGCTTTCAAATCGCGGGTCCTACGGGAGCATTTATTCCGATTTTGCTCGCCGTGGTACTTCAATATGGTTATGAAAATTTGTTGCTGGCCGGTCTAATGTCGGGAATTATCTTGGTCATGATGAGCTTTTTAAAACTGGGAAATCTTGTCCATTTTATACCAAGATCTGTCACCATCGGTTTTACCGCGGGGATTGCTGTCATTATTTTCACGGGACAGCTCGGCAATTTTTTCGGCTTGGACGATCTTGAGAAAAAAGAATATTTTCATCAGAATATGGCAGAATTTTTCCGCCATCTTGATCAAATGAACGGGTACAGCATATGGACCGCCATCATCGGACTTTTCGTCATTATCCTTGTTCCGAGGTTCTTTCCGCGGGTTCCCGTTTTATTGGTTGGATTGATGATTCCGACTTTATGCGCCGTCTTTTTTTACCCTGGACAGGTGGAGACGATCGGCACGGCCTTTGGCGGCATACCGCAGTCACTGCCAAAGTTTCAGTTGCCGGACATTACGGTGGATAAAGTGACGATGCTTATGACACCTGCACTTGTCATAGCAGCACTGGGCGCCATTGAATCCTTGCTGTCCGCTGTTGTTGCCGACGGCATGACGGGAGACAGGCATAAATCGAACCGGGAATTATTCGGCCAGGGAATCGCCAATATCGTTACTCCTTTATTTGGCGGAATTCCGGCGACAGGTGCGATTGCACGGACAGCAACGAATATTAAGTCAGGCGCTGTCAGCCCATTGTCCGGCATCATTCACAGTGTTTTCGTCTTGCTGACGCTGCTGCTTTTTGCGCCGTATGCTTCGTATATTCCGCTTGCTGCAATGGCGCCGCTTCTGATGCTCGTTGCCTGGAACATGAGCGGATACAAAGCTTTTCAACACATTTTGCAATTAAGAACAAGCGATTCTCTCGTTCTTGTCGTTACATTTCTTTTAACCGTATTTGTCAATTTGACCGTCGCTGTCCAAGTGGGCTTGCTGCTCGCTGTCCTCTCTTTTGTCAAAAAGAAAAGCGAACAGCTGCAAATCGACAATCCGCCTGATCCGCAAAGGCGGAAACAGGAGACACTCGATTTAACCGCCCACTTCCAAATCAAAACGTTTACGATAAAAGGCCCGTTATTTTTCGGTACAGCACAAAGCTTTGAACATTCCCTGATAGCTTCCATCAAAAGAATGCCTCCGGTCATTTTGCTCGACATGCAGCATGTGACAATGATTGATGCCACCGGAGAAGACAAACTCGCTTCCATTATAGGCAACATAAACAAAGCGGGAAGCACGGTCCTGATTTCCGGACTGCCCGATTGGGGAATTGAACTGTTTAAAAAAAGCGGATTATATGACAAAATTGGAGCCTCGTCCTTTTTCCCGGATGAATCCAGCGCCAAGGAATCTGCGTTTCTCCACCAGTCCGGTGCAGGCCATGAATCCGGCGCAGGTGAATCAGTTTTTCGCCGTAAAGAAACGGCGGACTGATTCTTTTTTTTTACTGAAACAGGATGAATTCCAGTAACAATGGTATTCTAGAGATGGGCTTTCCGCCTGTGATGATAAGAGAGGCGGCTGTCATGCTTGATTTTAACAAAGATGAAGATGAGTACCTATTCTAAGGGAGGATTATGATACCTTGTTTAGCAGGCATAAATACAACTTGTCCGGAAAAAGATGGCTTATTATGGGTGATAGCATCACGGATCATAAACATTCGCCAAAAACAAAGAAATACCATGATTACATCAGGGAGCTTACAGGCTGTAAGGTCATTAATTACGGTGTCTCGAGAACGGGCTACACAACGGAAGAAACATTTTTGGAGCGGCTCATGCGAACTCCTTTGGATGTCGATTACATCACCGTATTTGGCGGTACGAATGACTTCAGGCTCGGCAAAAAACCGATCGGAGAATTTGGAGATGCCACGAACGACACATTTTACGGCGCTTTGGACGTATTTTTTCAGGCATTCATCCAAAAATATCCCACGAAGCAGCTGAGCGTAATCACCCCGTTGCCGCGCTGGCGGGAAAATGAAGGGGAATTTAACTGCCGCGGGGAAACACTGGACCAATATGTCTATGCGATTAAGGAAACCGCTGCGCGATACGGCATCCCTCTCAAAGACATGTTCAGCGAAGGCGGAATGTATGTAAAAAACCAAGATTTTATTAAAGCTTTCATGCCTGATGGACTGCACCCCAACAGCGAAGGACACCGTTACTTCCACCAAAAAATATTAAGTTTTATAGAGAGCTTGTAAAGAAAGGCCGTCAAGGGAGCAGATTATACGGGAGTTGGAGCGATTATACGGGAGTTGGAGCGATTATACGGGAGTTGGAGCGATTATACGGGAGTTGGAGCGATTATACGGGAGTTGG
>NZ_JBFEGN010000119.1:0-7832 GCF_047228825.1 Siminovitchia jepli | reverse complement strand
CAGATTACACTCCATTTCCAGTAAATTTTTGGGAATTCAGGAATTTACTCGTTTGGAATACCGAGAGTATATATAAGATAGCAAAATAAACAGAACCGGTTTTGATTTAAATTGCGATCTTCCTTAAAATGCAAAAAACCCGAAAAACGGGTTTTAACATACTACATTCTTCCCGACCGGAAGATCGAATAAATCATAAATAAAAACATGAGTGTTGCAATGATCGAGCCGATTTCAATGACAGGGAACCTGAATAATAATGCTTGTTTGTCGGCAATGGCGGTCCCAATGATCAAGCCGACCATTAAAATGCTAAAGGAAAGAAGGATGATGCTGAAAGAGAGCCGGTTGCTGATTTTATCCAGCCTTTGCAGGAAGGTTTGCAGTTCTTTTATATTAATGTCAAAACGAAGTCTGCCTTTTTTAACGTTTGTCGTGAACTCCTTCAAATCCTTCGGCAAGTCCCGGATAATTTCCATGTTTTCAATGATGTCATCCAAGGATCTGCTCAGAATATTTTTGGGGCTTAGCCTTTGCTTGAACAATTTTTCGGCGAATGGCTCGACGGCCTTCATCACGCTGAAGTCCGGGTCCAATTTCTTAATAATCTCCTCCATCGTGAGAATCGCCTTGCCGAGAATGGCAATTTCAGTCGGAATTCTTACATGGTGTTGGTAGGCAATGGAAAATACATCGGTGAGCGCCGCCCCCATGCTGATTTCCTTGAAAGAAGCATCATAATAGTTGCTGATCAAGCAATCCAAATCGTACTTGAGGTCAGCCATATCGGTATCCTCGTCGAGCAAATTCATATCGATAAATGTCTTGATCATTCCTTTGGAATTGCCCTGGTGCAAATTAATCAAAAGAGAGGAGAAATGATATTTCAAATCTTCCCTTAATTGCCCCACCATTCCAAAGTCCAAATAGACAACGACATTGTTTGGTAAAATATAGATGTTGCCTGGATGCGGGTCCCCATGGAAAAAACCATGTTCCAGCACCTGGCTGAACATCGAATCGGCCAGCCGCGCGGCAATCAGTTTCCGGTCATATCCTGCTTCATCCAGCTTGTCCACGTGCGTTACTTTGATCCCTTTGATCAATTCCATCGCAAGAACCTTCTTTGAAGAAAAATCCCAGTAAATCCGTGGAATGTGGATAGACGGCTCGTTTTCAAACTGCTTTGCGATCCGTTCCCCATTGCGGCCCTCCACTTCGTAATCCAGCTCATTGCGCAAAGAAGCGGAGAACTCTTCAATCATTTCACGGATCCGGTACCGCCTTGCCAGCTCCATCCTTTTTTCGACCCCTCTGGCCAAATCATGCAAAATATCCAAATCAGTTTCAATAATCGACTGGATGTCCGGCCGTTGAACTTTTACAGCCACTTCTTCACCTGTAAAAAGCTTCGCAATATGTACCTGCCCAATCGAAGCTGTTGCAAGGGGCGTTTGGTTAAACGTATGAAAAAGATTGTCTATTGTATCGCCGAGCTCCAGTTCCACGATTTCAAGGACCTTCTCATACGAAAAAGGCATGACATCGTCCTGAAGCTTCTCCAGTTCAGAAGCAATCTCTTCCGGAATCAAGTCACGGCGGGAGCTTGCGATTTGTCCAAGCTTAATAAAAGTCGGCCCCAGTCCCTGCAAAGCCGTACGAAGCCTGATCCCCAAATCCTTCATAGTTTCATTTGTATCCCGTGTCTTTCCCGACCGGTCAATCAAACCAATGCGAAACAACAAATGACCGAGTCCATTTTTTAAAAAAGCATTGATGATTTCCTGATAGCGCTGGGTGTGCTTGATTCTTCTCCTGAACATTTCCATCCCTCCGGCTGTGTATATAAAAATTAGGGTTTCTTTCATTATAAAGATCGTGGATGTTATTACAAAACTTTCATTCTAAAGGAAAAAACACGTTAAAGATTTAATTTTGCGAGATTGACTATGTCTAAAGCAATTGTATAATAAAGGCATATCAACATAAATAGAGAGGGGGGAAATGTAGTGGAACAAAAACTGGATTTGATTTTAAGTGAGCTGCAAGCTTTGAGTAAGAGGGTTTCGAACGTTGAGCAAAGCATGGCCACAAAACAGGATCTGAAAGCGGTCGAGGAAAGAATGGCCACAAAACAGGATCTGAAAGCGGTCGAGGAAAGAATGGCCACAAAACAGGACCTGAAAGCGGTCGAGGAAAGGATGGCCACGAAGCAGGACCTGAAAGCGGTCGAGGAAAGAATGGCCACAAAACAGGATCTGAAAGCGGTCGAGGAAAGAATGGCCACGAAACAGGACCTGAAAGCGGTCGAGGAAAGGATGGCCACGAAACAGGACCTGAAAGCGGTCGAGGAAAGGATGGCCACAAAACAGGACCTGAAAGCGGTCGAGGAAAGGATGGCCACGAAGCAGGACCTTAAAAACGTCGGGGAAAGAATCGATTCCGTTGAGGAAAGAATCTGTTCCGTTGAGGACAGGCTGACAGCAAAAATAAATAATGTTGAACAGAAGCTCGATCGGCTGTCAGAAAAAGTAGATAGACATCATTTAGAAAGCATTAATGCTGATGACATTCTTTTAAACGAAATCAGGACTTTGCGGGAAAACGTTGTCTTTGTAAATCGCAGGATCGCTGATGCGGAATTGGAGCTTAATGCTCTAAAGCATAGAGACTCAACAGGATGATTGTTGCAGGATCGGATAGAAAGGATCGGATTTTTCAAAGGAACAGTAAAATAAAAAATCCGGATTGTTTACCCTCAAAAAGCAGTCAGTAAGTACCAGAATCCGGATTGTATTTTTCCAAAGCGGATCATATTGGCTTCAAAAGTGGCCGGTACATCGGAAAGCCGAATGGCATCCCATCAAAGTATTCCTTATATTTTACGCAAACAAATCGGGCTGTTTTCTTTGAAATGTTCCATCATGTTATCGAGGATCAGCTGGTTTATTTTTGCTGTAAGTCCGTATTTGTTTTTCTGGACAAACATGATGCCTTCAATCGTGTTTGTTCCCTTGATCATTTCCATCTGGCCGCGGAGTAAAATCAAGGTTTATTGCTTTACCGCGCGATACAATTCAATGGGTACTGCCAATCCCACCTTGCCGTAAACCTCATGCTTTGTCGTCGCAAATACCACTCCTATGACCTGGCCATTTTCATCAATGACAGGGCTGCCGCTGTTTCCACGGTACACAGGAGCTTTCATCATCATGACCTCCTCCTCCCAGCCACTTAATTGGATGGAATCAATGATTGTCCCTTCATTCACGATTCCGTGAAAGCGGAGAGGGTTCCCTATGAATGTAATCAAATCGTCCTTCCGGTAGACCGGCTGATCTGCCAGCTTTAGAAAAGGTAAATTTTCACCCTTCACTTTTAACAACGCCAGATCAATCTCTTCATATGTATCCACGACGTCCGCCGTAAATATTCCGTCGTCGAGAAAATCAACTGTCACCCGCTCATGTCCTTCAATCACATGGAAATTGGTTAAAATCTTTCCATTACTTGAAATCGAAAAGCCCGTTCCCTTACTGTCCCCCGCCGCAATGGTGACAACCGCTTTTTTATAGAATTGAATTTCTTCATTTACTGACAGTCTGGCGGAAGCCGTCAAAAATTCAATGGCAGGTATGGAGTAGGTTTGAAAAACGAAGGAAAAGGTACTGAAAAGGAAAATCGCTGATATTACCCAAAAAAACCATCTTGGAAATCGGCGAACAGGCTTTTCCTTTTCTTTTTCAAGTGCAGCTTTACGAATTGCCTCCTCTTGGGCAGCGTGAACCAGTTCAATCATTTCCTCTTCTTCGAGCTGCTCGATCAAATCGCTGTCAACTTGATGATTTGTTCTTTCCCCCATACGCTCCCACATCCTTCCGTATCATTGTAGCATACGGGGTTTTTTTAGAGTAAAAAAAACGAATTCATGCAGGATGAACTCGTTTGCGACTAGATTATTCTGTCTGAAATTTTTTTACAAAACCTTTCTCTTTTTTGGGCGGTTTCACCCGTTTCATGAATAAAGCCAAAACAAGGGCGACAGCCGCAATGAAAGTTGCCACTAAAAATGAAAATGTAATGCCTTCCAGCGTTGCTTGCTTCGCCAATTCCTTCATTACTTCAGGACTATTTAACGATTTCCCGGCAGCTGCAGCCTTCGCGGCAAGTTCTGTACCCTTCGTTTCCATTCTGTTATTCATCACTGTAACAAGAACCGCCGTTCCAATGGCCCCCGATATTTGCTGCAGCGTGTTGTTCATCGCTGTACCATGGGGGTTGGCCGACATCGGCAGCTGATTCAATCCATTTGTCATCACGGGCATCATGACAAGGGACATCCCAAGCATACGAGTCGTATAGAGCATCATAATGTGATAAATACTGGTATCTACGGCAAGGTTGTGGAAAAGATATGTTGTAATCACGGTTATGGAAAGACCGACTGTCGCTAAAACCCGTGCCCCGTATTTATCGAAAAGCCTGCCTGTAATCGGCGACATGATTGCCATCATGATTGCCCCGGGAAGCATCAATAGCCCGGCATGGAACGGGGAAATCCCCCGCACTGTCTGAACATAAATCGGAGTTAAAATCATTCCCGAGAACATGGAGGCGGAAACAACGACCATGATAACCGAAGATAAAGCAAACATCGGATATTTATAGATCCTGAACTCCAGCATCGGATCTTCCATGCGAAGCTGGCGAAAGATAAAAGCTGTAATTGCAACAACTCCGATGATGATCGTTCCATACACTTCCAAAGCACCCCAGCCTTTATCACCGGCTGTACTGAATCCGTACAAAAGACTGCCAAAACCAATGCTTGATAAAATGAGTGACAAAACATCCACTTTAATATCACGGTTTGGGGTAATATTTTTCAATTTAATACATCCAAGAATTAAAGCCAGAACAGCGAAGGGAAGAACAATTTCAAAGAGGGTCCGCCAACTGTAATGTTCCACCACCCAGCCTGATAGCGTCGGCCCAATCGCAGGCGCAGCCATAATGACAAGACCGAACATTCCCATTGCTGCCCCCCGCCTTTCCACAGGGAATGCAGCGAGCATCACATTCATAAGAAGCGGCATCATCATGGCGGAACCTGAGGCCTGGATCATCCTTCCTGCTATAAGCACACCAAATGAAGGTGAAAAAGCGGCAAGCGCAGTTCCCAATGTAAATAATGACATGGCTGTCAAAAACAATCTGCGGTTCGTAAATTTCTGTATAAAAAATGCACTGGCCGGTATCAGAATCCCATTAACAAGCATATATCCATTGGTAAGCCACTGTACGACGGCTGGTTTTACATTGAATTCCGTCATAATGGTCGGAAGCGCTACATTCAACAATGTATTGTTCAAAAAAGCCACAAATGCGCCGAAAAAAAGTATGGCAATCATGCCATAGGGGGGTTTTTTATGCAATTCTTGTATATCCATCCTGTTTCTCATCCTTTACCATGAAGCTTAAAGTCAAATTTCCCGTTGATTATTACCTTTCATATTCTATACTCTATGTTCAACTTTTTCAATAAAAAAAACTTACTCAAAGAAAAACATTGATAATTATAGGGATAATGGCTACTATAAAATTATACCATTAGTCTATAGGTGATGAAATGAATGCCCGGAAGCACCGTGTCTTATTAACAGCAAAGCGGCTTTTTATAGAAAAAGGCTTTGCCGCCACTTCTGTCCAGGATATATTGGACGAATCACACATCTCAAAAGGAACGTTTTATAACTACTTTTCCTCTAAAAATGAGTGTCTGATGGCCATCCTCATTCATGCATACGAAGTAGCAACCGCCAGAAGACATGAACTTATGATTGGAAAAGATCCTACAGATAAAGATGTTTTTATAAAACAGATTGCCATCAGGTTAGAGGTGAATCAAGAATACCAATTGGTGCCTCTTTTCGAAATCATCTTCCATTCCAAGGACCCTGAACTAAGAGACTTCGTCCAAAAACGCCACTTGACTGAGCTTTCTTGGCTCACAAACCGATTGGTGGACATATACGGCAAGAAAGCACAACCTTATGCCTTAGATTGTGCCATTATGATCGTTGGTATGTTAAAACATTTCATTAACGTATGGGTATCAGGCTTAAAAGAAGAATTGGATACACATAAGCTCATTCGCTTCATCATGCGCAGGACGGATGCCATAATGGCCAATATGATTCATCTCGATGATAAACTGCTCGGGGATCGGATTTTGTTGCCATCCGGAGAAAGTTTGACTGAAGAAACATTTACAAAGGAACAAATACTGGACAGGCTTTCGAACTTCTCCAACTCGCTTGGTGATGATCATAAAAGTAAACAATATATCGAATTTCTTATGGAAGAAATACAATCAGGCCAACCAAGAGTTTTTCTGCTCGAAACCGTTCTCCGTGCCTTCGGAGAAATCTTTACAGGCACCCGTGACGAATTAGAAGCCAAGGAATTGGCAAATGTCCTATACAATTACTTGAAAAAAGCCCAATAAGGGAGATTATCCTCCCTTTTATTGGTTTTTATACTTAAGAAATCCCTTCATTTCCCGGTGTCTTTTACCGAAGTCAAATACACCTCATCATCCCGGATATACATGAACATGCTCTTTTCATTTTCTTTGCCGAGCCATAAATGAATGCCATGTGTTGGCGGGCCTTCCCCGTATTCAACCATCACATCATAATCGGGTTTTGATTATCCACTTTTTTTGGGCGGAAGTTATCGCCCTTTTAAATGCTTTTATGGATTCCTTGCCTGTAAAAGACAGGGATGACATCTTCGTTCATCTTACCCAACCCGTTTGATTCTGATACGTTAATGGCGCTTATTTTTTCGTCTGACAGTTCCATCGTTTCTATATGTGTTTGGCAGCCCATCAGAATACCAGACACAAAATGAAATGATGTATTTCAGGCATGTTTGGAGAAAAAATCAATAAAAGGAATTTTGTTGAATATTTATGCATAAATTTATATAATAATGGACCTCCAAGAATGGCATCATTCATGTTAAGATATGGCTATCAGAACATGGCAGTTTAAATAAAAAAAGAAGAAGGCTCTGGGGAGAAATGATAAAAAGTAAAATAAAAAAGTTGATTGAAGACACGATGGACGCTGTGGGTATGGATGTAGAAATAAGACATGAGCCATGCGGCATCAATATGAGCTATAATTTTATTCTCCATTATGTAGGCTTTGACGCAAAACGGATTCAAACAGCAATAGGAGAAGTTAAGCCTCCCGTTACCCTCGAACAGTATGTGCAGACATTCACATTGCATGAACTGGGTCATGCAATGGACCGTGAAGCTTTGCTTGATTCATTGCCTAGGACAATGGAGAGTTACGAAATAAAGCATACTTGCTCCAAAAAAGAACTGTTTTCCAACCGGAAAGCACTGGCCATGCTCCTCGAAGAACATGAGATGAATCTGCAATTTGAGAAAACCGCCTGGAAAAACGCTGAAAAGCTCAATAGGATGTACGGTCTGGTGGATTGGGCCATTTTTGAGCAGATGAAACAACAGGGACTCATCACTTACAAATTGGTTTACGAAAAAGATTTATTGAGACATGAGCAATTATTACAACAAGCCGAAAAAATTGCATACTGAAACCTCTCCCCATTGAAATGGGGAGGTTCCGGGACCCTAAAGGGTCACGGTTGCATTGCGACAAATCGCAATGGCGCGTGTGTACTTTGTGCTTTTCCCATTTCCAGATGAGGTTCTGGTTTCGGACTGGAGCTTTTCCACACGACGTTCGCGCACAAATCGTTCTGTCGAACGAGGGGACTCGCTCGAGGCTTCCCTT
>NZ_JBFEGN010000118.1:0-8128 GCF_047228825.1 Siminovitchia jepli | reverse complement strand
ACCCTTGCATATAACTTCGACAAAAAAGGTAAAAAACCTTGTTAAAACAACATTTTTTTGTTATTCAGTAGACCCTACATATGAAAGATGCAAGGAGCATGCCATAATAAAAAAGCCTTGTTCTGTAAGGCTTTTTATTTTTCTGTTTCTAAAGATTTAGAAAACATCTGCGTTTTTAATGCTGCCAGCTACCAATGGCCGGGTTCCAATCTGTTAGAAATCAAAAGACAGGTTTCTAAAAAATTAGAAACCTATGGAGCAATATTCAATTTTTTCATTTTATTATATAAAGAAGCCAATGATATCCCCAACAACGTTGCCGCTTTTTTCTTTCCTTCCACAGATAAGCCCGTTATCTTTAATGCATTCATAATCGCCTTTCTTTCTGTCTCCCTTATCAGGTGGTCCAAGGACAGGGAAGAAGCCTTTTGGGTTTGGTTATTGGAAAACTGTTTTTTGATTGTCTCGGGCAAGTGATCGAATCGAATTTCATTTTGTTGAGACATATTAACAGCGTAATGAATCGCATTTTTTAATTCGCGAATGTTTCCGGGCCAATCATATGCTTGCAGTATTTGCATAACATCCTGGCTTATGATTGGCAACTTCCAATTTTGCTTTTCAAAAATTGACAAAATGATGGACGAAATATCATTCTTTCTTTCACGCAAGGGAGGAATCCGCAAATGTACAGCGTTAATGCGATAAAACAAGTCCTCACGAAAATGGTTTTTTTGGATCATATTTAATAAGTTTTTATTAGTTGCCGCTATAATTCGTACATCTACTTTTTGTTCCGTCAAACCGCCGATTTTCCGAAAAGTCCCTTCCTGTAAAACACGCAGCAACTTTCCTTGAAGATTAAGAGGCATATCTCCGATTTCATCCAGAAAAAGCGTTCCATGATTCGCCAATTCAAACAAACCGATCTTGCCGCCGTCTTTTGAATTGGTAAAGGCTCCTTCCTCATAGCCAAATAATTCACTCTCCAAAAGGGAGCTGGGGATGGCAGCGCAGTTAATAGGAACAAACGGATCATTTCTTCGTTTACTCTCATTATGGATTGCTTGGGCAAACAACTCTTTTCCTGTACCGGATTCTCCTGTGATGAATACATTTAAGTCGGAAGCTGCCACTTTTTTTGCTTGATCAACCACCTTTTTGAGACTTTCGTTATTGCCGACAATATTTGAAAAGCTATATTTTGCCTGATGGAGGTTGCCAAATGCTTTTTCCAGCTGTTTAAGCCTTGTTTTACTCCTCTTTAGTTCTTTCGTTAACTCATATACTTCCGAAATACTTTTACAAATTGATACTGCTCCAATAATTTCGTTTTGACTGCAAATCGGGGCCATGTCAACGACATACTCCTTTGATTTTTCCTTGCGAAAAATTCCTTCACGCGTTTTTCCATCTCGTAAAACAGATGGCAGCAAAGCTCCCGGACGAACTTCAATTAATGGTCTGCCTATAATTTGATCTTTTTCCACACCGGTAATTTTTGAATACTCCTCATTAATTAACCGTACTACCCCGTTGCGGTCAATCACAAGAATGCCATCATGAACTGCCTCTATAATGCCTTCTAACCACCCGACTTTCTGACTGTCCGTATACAATCACCAGTCCCTCCTTATTTGTTCAGGTCTTAAATTTCAGTATTACTTTGAAAATTTATCTCTTCTTGAAAAACCATTTTTCAAACGTTTTCAATAAATGTTCATTCTTGAAGGGATTTTAAAATACTAAGTTTCTATCATTTTGACAAAGCCCCTTTTCAGAGGTATTCCGAAGATAACCATTCCAAGGCTACCGAAGTGACTTAATGGCTAAATATAAGCACTATGATGAAATAATCAAAAATTCCCCGGCAATGAAAGCGATCACAAAATCTGTTATGCGCTTTGACTCATTGAAAAGGGCCGTTATACCTCATTCCAATCAATAATTAATTCAAACAAATATTTGAATCAATTAAACGTTTGATTAAAGTATATCAAACAGGAATATAAGAAAAAACCGCCCCCAACGGACGGCTTTTGCCTTTGTTCAGGCAGGCGTGCTCTTCTTTTCTTGCAGCTCTAGGATGATTTCACGCTTGTATTCGATAAATTCTTTCGTCAGCTGTACGTCCCACTCGCGCGGCCTCGGGAGATTGACGGGAATCTCTTTGGCAATTTTCCCCGGCCTTGCCGACATGACATAAATCCGGTCCGACAAATAAACGGCTTCGTCTACGTCGTGTGTCACAAATAGGACGCTGCATTTTTCTTCTTCCCAGACGCGCAGGAGCAGATCCTGCATTTCCTTTCTCGTTTGGGCATCGAGTGCGCCAAACGGCTCGTCCATTAGGAGCAGGCTCGGTTTATATACGAGCGCCCTGGCAATGGCTACCCTTTGCTGCATTCCGCCTGACATTTGGGAAGGGTAATGATGCTCGAACCCGTCAAGACCGACAAGTTTTAAAAAATGAAAAGCCTTTTCTTTCTTTTCGGATTTGTTTAATGAAGCTTCTTTTTTTAAGGCAAATGCCACATTTTCCCATGCGTACAGCCAGGGAAGCAAGCTGTATTGCTGAAAAACGACGCCACGGTCCCTGCCCGCTTCCGTAATTTGTTTTCCGTCCAATTCCAAACGGCCTTCCTGACATGTATCCAAGCCCGCCACAAGCCGAAGAAAAGTCGATTTTCCGCATCCAGAAGGCCCCAGGAGTGATACAAATTCGCCTTCTTTAATATCCAGGTTGACGTCCTGCAGGGCGATAATTTCCTGCTTTTGGCTTAAAAAGCTCTTATGGATGTCTTTTGCAAATAAACGAATATTGTCCATCATTAACCTCTTTCCTAAAGTCATTTCCTCCATTTGGCCGATTCTTTCCAGGGGAACAGGCGGTTATATAACAACTTGAATATGAGATCGGTTATTAACCCCAATAAACCAATGACAAGTATGCCTAAAATGATCCGGTCCGTTGCCAAATATCGTTGAGCCTGCATAATCCGGAAGCCCAATCCTTCGGAAGCGGCCACAAGCTCGGCGACAACGAGATATGTCCAGGCCCATCCCCATGTCGTACGAAATGTATCCATAATGCCCGGAAATGCTGCCCTGAAAATAATATCTTTTATGATTTCAAATTTTTTCAGGCCGATCGTAAGGCCCACTTCGATAAGCGATCGATTTACCGTTTTGCAATTGTCAGCTATCATGATGACTTCCTGGAAAAAGACGCCCAAAAATAAAATAAAGAATTTTTGAATATCCGTCGTGCCAAACCATAAGATAGACAACGGAATAAAAGCAACCGCCGGCATATAACGGACAAGGCCGACAAGCGGCTCCCAGACAGATTGCCAAGCCCGGGAAGTTCCCATCATGATTCCGATTGGCAGCGCAAAGATCGTCGAGATCAAAAAGCCCATAAAGATTCTGTAAAAACTGATGCCAATGTCTTTAAAAAAGATGCCTTCATTGATTTCATCCACAGCAGCGCGGACAACATCCGTAGGGGATGGAAGAAAGAGGGGATCCACATATCCCCCGTATGTGACAATGCTCCATCCGCCGAAAATCAAGATAATGCTTGCAATTGAATAGGTTGTATATCGAGTCATATGATTGCTCCAATCAACTATTCCATATCAAATATTTCTTCAAGGTTGACTTCTTTTTTCATGCTTCCGGCTTCCATCATCAGTTTTTGGATGTTTCCGGCAGCTTCCATCAATTCCCCGGACCTGGCTTTTTCAGCTTGTTCTTTACTATTGTAAAATTTCAATCCGGACAATATCGATGGCAATTCTTCCGCGGTTATACCGCTCCCTTCGGCAACAATTTTATTGCCTTCTTCCTCGTTTTCTTTCCAGTATTGGAGCGCTTCGTCCCAAACTTTACGCAGTTTTTCTGTCGCTTCGGGATTGTCTTCGAAAAACTTCGTTTTCCCCACGACAATGTCACTGATCAGGCCGGGTGAATCTTTTCCCGTATAGATAAGGTGGACGCCCTCATCCTGCTTTTTGCCCAATACTTCGTTGATGTACGGTGCATACGTAACAGCTGTTTTTACATCACCCGAGATCATGGAGAGGCCTGCCTGCGATGCCGGCATGAATACTGTTTCAACCTCATCAAGTGTCATGCCCTCTTCACTTAATGCCTGCTGCAATAACAGTTCGGATGTAGCCCCTTCTTCAAAAGCAATCTTTTGTCCTTTCAAGTCCTTTACAGATTGAATGCTTTTATCAGCCAAAATAGCATCCGCATCATGAGACTCATCCATAAAGATGATTGCTTTCATGTCCAAATCCTGATTGGCTTCCATGCGGATCGTTGTGTGCGTCGCCAAATTGGCAACCTGCACTTTATCGGATGCAAAGGCGGCATTCATGTCCGAATCCTGCTCAAACGGGACAGTTTCCAACTTGATGCCGTATTTTTCATCTATTCCTTTTTCTTCGGCAATCCAAAATGGTCCGTTTCCTACCCATGGCTGTACAGCCATTTTGATGGTGAGTACATCTTCTTTTTTACCTTCATTGCTCTTTTTTTGAGTGCCTTGCGAACACCCGGATGCAACGAGCAATAATAATGCCATGCTGATGGCTATCCACTTTAATTTCATTATGTTTCCTCCCAGTTGAAAAAATACACTTTCCTTCTCTACTTCATTAAAGGATTAATATGAAACGAGCCTCACTCCATTCTTTAAATCAAAAAGCCAGTTCGCCATAAATGGGTCAGGCGCACTAGCTTTATTGTAATAGAAATAGATTCATAAGGAAATAGTTTGTTGTTTCCTATTCTAAGTCCACATCCACTTCCAAATCTCTTTCGGTGTAGCATTTTTTCCGTACATTAATATACCGACTTTAAACACTTTTCCCGCGAGCTTCATCATGAGCCAAATGCTGGCAACAAGGATGATAAGGGCAAGCACAATTTCCATCCATGGCCACGATTCCAAAAGTGACAGCCGCATCAGCAGGACGCCGGGTGCTGTAAACGGTATGAACGAACCGATCGTGGCAAACGACCCGCTTGGATCATCCAAAATCGGACCGATAAAAATCAGCGGCAAAAATGGCAGCATCATAACCATTCCCTGGAAATTGCTCGTTGCCGTCATATCCTCAACGGTAGCGCCGATTCCGACAAAAATGGCCGCAAATAATAAGTATCCTGCTACTGCAATGAATAATAAAAGAAGCAGTTCAGGCACGAACAAATATTTCAAAAGAGGGATATCAAATTTCCAAATAACGAGCGGGATGGCAAAGACAATCCACACAGCGACCTGGGTAATGCCCAAGACAAAATAGCCGATGATTTTTCCTTGCATTAAATCTCCCGGTGTTACCGAGGATAAGATGATTTCCGCGACCTTTTCCTTCTTTTCCTGGGAGGCCGAAGTAAAAATCATCATGCCTGTCATTACAATGGAAAATAGGATCACGCCGGAAAAGATGCCCGGTACAGCTCTTTTGAGGGGATCATCCGCCTCCATGGCATCCTCATTTGCCGATGTCTCCTCGACAACCGGTTCCATTGTAACTCCTTGCGAGATAACCATTTTTTGTTCATCCGTCAAGCCAATCCTTTCAATTTGCAGCTGGCGAAGAACTGTTTCAATCAGGGATGCTTCGTACATAAATTCCTCGGGAACATGATCGTTCATATAAATCGGAACATACGCTTGATCGATGGCTTTTTCCGTCAGGGGAATGAATACGGCCTGTTCATCCGATTCCGCGACCTGTTTTCTGACCGTCTCTTCGTTTTTTGTAGTCTTTACCAAATGCCAATGTTTGAGTTCCTGGGCTGATGCAATCTGCTTGATTTGACCAAATGCGTTCAGTTCATCAAGCACATATACTTGGACCATATCCTCCGAATCGGAGCCGCTGAACAAGGAAGGGACAAAAAAGAAAAACGCAAATAAAATCGGGGTTAATAGCAAGGATATGATAAAGGACTTGTTCCTCATATTTCTTTTGATTTCCCATTTTGCTACTTTCCAGGTGTTACGCACCGACTCCGCCCCCTTCCCCAACGTTTGTCATGGTATGATTATCTGTAGCAATATCAATAAAAATTTCATGGAGGGAAACTCGATCAATAGCCAGCTCTTGTATATGGAGTTCTTCCGGGAGGTGTTTGATCCAGCCTGGAATGTGCACATCACGGGTTAAATACATGACAGACACGTCCCCATTTGTTTCAACGCGCTGCACGTGAGGAATTCTGCCAAGTCGTCCAGGTTCGTTTTGACCGCGAATCGTACATTTAAAATTGGCGTATTGATTTTTGATATCTTCAATCGGCCCGTAAATGACTTTGCGCCCACGGTGTATCATAAATAGCCGATCGCATACTGCCTCAACCATATTCATTTGATGTGATGAGAGGAGAATCGCCGTACCACTGTTTGCCAGTTCCTTGATTTCCTGCTTAAAGACTTCCTGGCTGACCGGATCGAGCCCGGAAAACGGCTCATCCAATATAAGCAAGTCCGGCTCATGAATGATCGACCCGATGAACTGGACTTTTTGCCCCATACCTTTGGATAACTCTTCAACAGGAACTTTTTCTTTGCCTTTCAAGCCGAATTTTTCCAAATATTCCAAAGCCCGTTTCTTCGCCCTTTTAATCGGATAGTCTTTCAATTCTGCCAAATATAAAATCATGTCCATTACTTTTACGTTTTTATAAAGGCCGCGTTCTTCGGGAAGATAGCCGATGATATGACGGGGGATTGTGCCCGCTGGATAATCATGAAACTTGACCGTGCCCTCGTCCGGATACATAATGCCCATAATGCTCCGGATCGTAGTTGACTTTCCTGCCCCATTCGGCCCCAAAATCGCCATGATCTCGCCTTTATGTACATCGAAGGAAATATTTTCGATGACGCGATTTTGTTTAAACGTTTTGCCAAGGTTTTCTATCGCCAAGAGAGGTTTCATAGGTCATCACCCTTTCACACTTTCTTATACGATATAGATTGAAAAAAGTTTCATTCCTGTTGGCGGAAAAAGTCATGGAAAGCGTTTTCTTTCTGTGTTAATATGCTGGTAGAAACAAGCTACTGAGGTGGAAAGCCATAGTTGTACAAAACAGAGGAGAATCCCTTTTGCTGGAAGGCATAAATGGGGCATTAAAGCGATTGAATTCTGACCATGAAATGTATCCCTTGCTGGACACAAAAGCATTTTCGTTGGAAGCCGGCATCTCTGGCGAAGAAAAATTGGCCGAAGTGCTTCGAAAGCAAGATTTTCCGTTTGATCACCATATCATTCACGGCCTCTCCTTGGAATCTCACAGCCAATTTCAAATCGACTCCTTATTTCTTACCCGCTACTATGGTGTTATTTTTGAAGTGAAAAATATTAGTGGACGCTTAAAATTCGTTGATACGCCCCCTCAACTGATTCGAACACGCGACACCGGGGAGGTCAATGGGTTTGAAAGCCCAGCAGCCCAAGTCGAACGCAACGGTGAACTGCTCGGGCTTTGGTTTCACGCCCGGGGTATTCAAATGCCGCTTTATCGTGTCGTTGTTTTAGCATATCCTAGACAAATTGTTGAAAAAGCTCCGGTAAAAACAAAAGTGCTGTTCCCCAGCTCCGTTCCTCCATTTCTTCGAGGTCTCCCCCGTGAGAAAGCCGTTCTTGATAACAAAACTTTCAAATGGTTGACAGAAGAACTCTTGGGTAGCCATATAAACTATATTCCACGGCCTGTCTGCGAAATGTATGATATTCCCAGGACCGCCATTCGTACCGGTGTTATCTGCGTTGGCTGCGGATCAATCGGCATGCTCAAAATCAAAAGAAGCTGGCGCTGTAAAAGATGCGGGCGTCTTAATCACAAGGCGCATGAACGTGCTGTAAGAGAATGGTTTTTGATAATAGGAAGAGAAATGACCAACAGGGATTGCCGGGAATTTTTGCACGTAGATTCGGATACAGCCTACAGGATAATAAATAGCATGAGATTGACACCCAGCGGAACATATAAAAATCGCTCATACAGGATGAACTTTATATAACATGCGGTATCCGCGGGTATTTTTCGGTATCCGCGGGTATTTTTCGGTATCCGCGGGTATTTTTCGGTATCCGCGGGTATT
>NZ_JBFEGN010000117.1:0-8451 GCF_047228825.1 Siminovitchia jepli | reverse complement strand
AAGCCGGCAAAACAACGGTTTAAAAGCAAATTGAGAAAATTAACCAGTCGGAAACGACCGGGGACATTTGGAGAAATTATCAAAGAAATAAACCAGGTAACAACAGGATGGATTAACTATTACGGGGTATCCCGAATGAAACGTTTCATTATAGAAACCCAACAATGGTTAAACCGCCGATTGCGGCAACTCATCTGGAAAAGATGGAAAAAGGTAAAAACAAAATATAGGATGCTTCGTAAATATGGGATTAACCATGATGACGCCATGAAATATGCAAATTCCCGAAAAGGATACTGGCGAATATCACGAAGCGAAGTCCTGCACATTGCAATAACAAAAGAAAGACTCACAAAGTGGGGACTAAAAGATATATCCCAACTTTATCAGTCCCGATACTTAAAAGGTTGAACCGCCGTGTACGGAACCGTATGCACGGTGGTGTGAGAGGTCGGCTAATCAATGAATGGATTAGCCTCCTACTCGATTTTAATGGTTTAGAAAACCCCCGGCTATGCCGGGGGTTCCAGAGAGCTTATAGCGTGGTAACAAAAAAACCTCACTTCTGGTAGGATAAAGTTGGTTTCCCGACCACTTCATCTCGCCAAGAAGGAGGTTTACCCTAATGAAGGACATGAACAGTTTAGCACACATAACATCCAATTGTAAGTATCACATAGTCTTTGCCACTAGATTTGCAAATAACATCTGCCATCCATAGCTGGCTCCAAACAGCCTCCGGCTTATGGTTGAAGAGCTTCACGGAGATGGATTTTTACCCCGTTCTTATCCCTGGAAGCGTAGGCCCATCCCCAGATTTTTGAGGCAGGGGGATTTCACTTGAATCCACTACGGAAAGCGGACCAATATCCATGACGTTTTGCACTCTCCGGTGATGGCCATCAATCCAACCGAAAAGACTTACGGAGTTCCTGAAGAAGGCCAATAGGAAGCTTTTCCAGTTTTCGGTACATGGCTGATTCGCTAATGTCTTCCAGTTCAATCAGCTTTTGGAGTACGTCTTTGACCCTAAGGTTCTCCTGTGCATTCCAAAGGGAAAGGCGCTGATGGAGAAAGGCTTCAACAAATATAAGAATGGCTTTACCTGACAAAAGCTTTTTGGCACAGTGATCCAAAAAGGGATGACGGTAATTTTCCAAGTTTAATAGGCGTAAACAGTTTTCAACTACGGGAGACTGGGTAAAGGTTGTTGAGCAACCATTTTGTTCCCTCCTAAAGTTGAAGTTGGTGGTGGTAGCCACTTTTTGCGCCTATTAGGAGTTTATTTGTGTTCTTAAACCTATTTGAGCTTTGGACTCCTTTTGAAAATTAGTTTGGAAGAATGACCAACGTATCGAATATCGAATGAAATTAAGGGCAGGGATCATCTGGCAATTGGCCCATGAAAATAAATTGGAACATGAAGTTGCTGAAAACCTTGCTTATTTTTGGGAATTCCTTGTTCAACGCTTGTTCTTTATAGGCTTCCGCTATGCCACTCAATCTCATTTCGTGTAATTTTGTTAACGTTTGCTCATTCATCATTTATCCGTTTCCTTATAATAAAATGCTTACGTGTGAAGTCATAGTTATTTTCATTGATTTCCGTTTTATGTTTAATTCTTGCTCGGCATCGTTCTTTTTATTGTTCTTCAAAATCGTTTGGATGCCGAGGGTCTTTTTGTCATAGAAATGATCATTTTACATGCACGTTCCATTTCATATTTTGTATAACGGCGCTCAAACGAAAATATAGACTGTAACGATTGTTTTTCTGTTTGGGAAGTACCCAGAATGTATTGAACAACGTTCAAAGTTGATTCCCCTATGCTTTCAGCCCATTCAAACCCAGCTTCAAGGGTTTGATCCACAAATAACTTATGATTGTCAGGCATATGATCACGAATACTAGATAACTGACCAAACTTCCCATACAATCGTATATGAGAAGCAATCCGCATATGATTGAAAAAGATCTCAACAAGATCATCTTATAGTTTCACTTCGACCTGTCGATTGATATATTCATATAAGAAAAAAGATAGTTAATAAATTATTGCAAAATGAAAACGTTAGTATTAATATAAAAATATCGTCGATAATGTGACGAACATTTGCACCAGGTACGTGCAGATGCCCCGCACATTAGCCGACTTCAGGAGGATCTATCGTGTTTCCAGATCATACTGTTTATATCATCGGGGACAGCAAGACGGCTTCAAACAACCCCATTACACAAAAGTTTAATACGTTTTTCATCGGTCTTGTCATAGACAGGAACAGCCATGAAATATTGGAAGCCGAATGCTCGTCAACGATTGTGCTTACATCAAAATTTGTTGAGTCTATTTTTAAAGGCAAATCGATGAATGAGCCCGACGTTATCATAGAAGAGATAGAAAAGAGATATTTCGGTTCTTCTCAAAAGGCCATCATTGTTGCATTTAAAAATGCGCATATTAAATATAGCCAAATCATAAATGGTTAGCTGCTTCATTTGTCATTCGCAATTGAAATCCAGCTGTTAGGGAGTTGATTTCCTAACAGCTGGATTTTTTGATTTTTTAAGATAAAAGGAGGATCTTGTTATGATTCAGGATGGCGTTATGTTTGTTTGTTTTTTACTGGCGTTTACCGCCGCCGTGGCGGTTGCAGAAAAAAAGATTGGAGGCAAGTTCTTTAAATATGTGCCGGGTATCGTCCTCATTTATATTGGCGCTGCCTTAATGAAAACCTTTGGCTTATTTTCATCAAGCGAGTCAGTTGAAAACACTTACTCAACTGTGCGCGGGCTTTTGCTTCCGGCCATGCTGATGTTGATGCTGCTTCACTGTGACCTTAGAAAAATCATTCGGTTAGGGCCGAAAATGCTGCTGACATTCTTTGCTGCATCGATCAGCATTATTGGAGGATTTACAATTACCTACGCACTTCTTAAAGGTTTTTATGCAGCGGATACATGGAAAGCTTTTTCAGCACTGAGCGCAAGCTGGACAGGCGGGTCAGCCAACATGGTGATTTTGCAGGGAATCTTGGATGTGCCTGAGAACATTTTTGGCTATGCGCTGATCATGGATACTGTCAATTACTCTGTATGGGTGATGTTTTTATTCTGGCTTGTCCCCCTTGCTTTAAAGTTTAACAAATGGACAAAAGCGGATACCACTTATATCGATGAAGTGACTGTGCAGTTGGAAGCGGAAGAGGAAAAACAGGAGCCTATCGGTTTTGTAGAATTAATCGGTTTCCTTGGACTCAGTTTGATGGTTTCCGTATTGGCTACAAAGATTGGGGAAAAATTGCCCGAACTTGGTGCCGCTGTCAATGCCACGACTTGGACAATCATCATAGCCTCCGTTGTCGGTCTTGTTTTGGCCGTCACCAAAATTGGCAAATTGCCGGGTTCCATGGAGATATCAAAAGTCATGCTTTATATCGTCATTGGCCTGATCGCATCCCATGCCGACTTCTCTCAATTGTTCCAGGCACCGGTTTACATTTTATCCGGCTTCATGATCATGTTCTTCCATGGATTAATCATGGTCATTCTGGCAAAAGCTTTCAAGCTCGATTTATTTACGATGGGGGTGGCTTCGCTTGCCAATATCGGCGGTGTGGCATCTGCACCCATTTTGGCAGGGTCATTCAATAGAATGCTGATTCCTGTGGGTATTCTGATGGCCGTTCTTGGAAGCCTGCTCGGAACGTATTATGGAATTTTGACATCTTACATTTTATCAGCCATATAAGGGAAGGTTGCAACGATGAACATTCACTCAATAGAAGTTTCAGTAGAAAAATTGCCGTTAATCAAGCCATTCAAAACAGCCCTGAGGACAGCTGATGAAATAGAAAATGTGATAGTAATGCTTCAGCTGGAAAATGGGATAATCGGAATGGGTGCCGCAGCCCCGACTGTGGCCATTACCGGTGATTCAACGGAAGGAATAAAGGGGATCATCCAATCAGTGATGACTCCCCAATTGATCGGGAGGCCCATAACGCAACTCAACCAGCTTTCAAAAATCGTGCAACAAAGCTGTGTCGGCAATACTAGTGCGAAGGCAGCTGTTGAGATAGCAGTCTATGATGCCCTTTGCAAATATTGGAATATACCTTTATATCAATTTTTAGGCGGTAAAACGAATCAACTGCTGAATGATATGACTATTAGCATCGGTGAAGAGGAAAAAATGGTCAGCGAGGCCAAACAGATAATAAATGATGGATTTTCCATCATAAAAATTAAAGCAGGAAAAGATTGGATGAATGATATAGAAAGAATTGCGGCGATCCGCGAGGCGGTCGGAAATGATGTGACACTTCGTGTGGATGCCAATCAAGGATGGACTGTCAAGCAATCTGTTGAAGTGATCAGGGAGTGGGAAAAAGACAGGTTAAATATAGAGCTTGTAGAACAGCCGGTGAGAGCTCATAATATCAGCGGGTTAAAAGAGATTAAAAGAAGAGTCCAAACACCGATCATGGCAGATGAAAGTCTTTTTTCTCCAAGAGACGCCATGAAACTGTTATCTGAACAGGCGGTGGACTACCTGAACATCAAGCTGATGAAAACCGGCGGCATTCGCCGGGCGCTGCAAATCGCCGACATGGCGGAAGCTGCTGAAGTAGAATGCATGATTGGCAGCATGATGGAATCGAGTATCAGTGTTGCGGCGGCGGTACACCTGGCCATCGCGCATCCGAATATCACAAAGATTGATTTGGATGCCCCTTTGTGGATCAAGGAAGAGCCATTTGAAGGCATTTCATATGTGGAAAATGGGATACAGGTCTCAGGGGAAGCAGGTTTGGGGATTAAAAGGAAGGATACCTTTCCTTTTAAAAATAAAAAAACGAAAGGATGATTATATGGCTTTAAAAAATGGGCGGATCCTCATTTTGTCAATGGTATGTCTGTTCTCCATGCCGGCTGTATGGGCTCAGGCTAAAGGGAAGAATGCGGAAACATATTTTGTTGACGTTACAGCAGCCACTTTATGGACTGAGCCGAATCTTTTGAGGGAAGTGGACAAACCGTCAGCATCCAATCCAGTAGACTTGAGAAAATGGACTGGAACAATGACTTATGAAGAGAAGCTTGAACTGGTCGGAAAATTGGAGACTCAAGCATTGTATGGTTCAGAAGTTACGATACTTGAAGAAAAAGGAGACTGGGTGAAGGTTGCAGTTCATAACCAGCCGACACCAAGGAATGACCTTGGTTATCCTGGCTGGCTGCCTAAAGCTCAGCTCGCAAAAGGGAATAGTTATAAAAACCAGCTAAACAGGCCTTTTGCCCTTATAACATCTCCAACGGCATGGCTCTACGAAGATAAGAAGACTTCCAAAGAGTCTTTGGAGCTTAGCTTCAACACCCGATTGCCGGTAATGAAAGAATTCAAGAATGAAATTTTGGTAGCCACTCCAAGCCAAGGGAAAAAATGGCTAAAAAAATCCGATGCGGCAGTGTACCAAAATGAAAAAGACATACCTGCTCCAACCGGCCAGGACATTGTTGATACTGGAAAGAAATTTTTAAATCTGCCATACCTATGGGCCGGAATGTCAGGCTTCGGATTTGATTGTTCAGGATTCACCTATACTATGTATCACGCAAATGGAATAACAATTCCCAGGGATTCCTCCGTGCAGGCGACTCATGGAACGCCTGTAGAAAGAAAAGATTTAAAATCCGGAGACCTTATCTTCTTTGCGTATGAACAAGGCAAAGGAAAGGTCCACCATGTAGGAATGTATGTCGGAGACGGAAAAATGATTCACTCGCCAAACACTTCCACCCACGTCCGTATTGATGATATTGACACATCAGGCTACGGAGAAGAATATGCAGGTGCAAGAAGATATATTGAGGAATAGGGACAAACACACAGGCTCATCCGAAATAAGGAAACGAACAGGCCAGCACGGGGAAGGAACTTCATAATATTATAAATAAAGAAAAACGCAAGACGCACAGCCTTAAGCGCAAAGCTAGACGAGCGCTGAAAAAGGCATAGTTGCCTTTAAAACCGATTGGCTTAATCCTTGCCCCGATGGCCCCTGTAGCTGGACATACCAAATCACCATTCTATATAGAAGATACGTCAAATTTTATACTTCCTTCAACAACGAGGAAGGGGCTGTCCAGAAAGTCGGTGAAAACCGATTTTCTGTGACAGCCTATTCTTTTTTCAAAAAACTTGAAAAATAATTTTTCGGACCATTGGCAAGGAAGGAGTTATCAAAATGAGAATTGACAATAAGAACTTGATTTTATGCAGCAAGCAGCCAAAAAGATCGCTGACAGATCGAGGCAATCCTCCATTTCAAAGTAGGAAGTCTTTGACTTATTTTATGAAACCTTGGAGGAATTGACAACCGTTCGAATGGTCGAAGTTCCTGTCTTTATGCCTTTCCAGATTGAAAAAGAAAAAGGATGAGATATATTGCGGGCTGTCAAATATATCGTATGTGCAAAGGACTTGAAAATACGGAGGAGGAGGCAACCGAAAAGTTGAAAGAAGACATTGAGCTATATAATTCAGCGATTCTAGAATCAGAGAAGAAAATGAAGTTGGAAGAAATCATAAAGAACACCTTTTCAAGAGATTCCTTTTAACTATCAAACTATAAAAAAGAGAGTCTCCCTCATCTATTAATAATTATGGTTCAGTAACAAACTAGCTTTTCTACCACTTCCGATTCAAGATTGAAAGCATGTTTCGTGAATTGAAGCAAGTGGGTGCGTTCGGCTATCATTTCTGGAGCAAGTCCATGCCGAAACTGAAGCGGTACGCTAAGAAGGGAGACTCCCATCCGATAGATAAGTGATTGATGAAAAGGAACGCATCCACATCGGGCTGACGGTGAAGATAATTGAAGGTTATGTGATGTGCAGTTGCATCGCCATGGGGATGCTGCAACTGATCGCCGTCCGCTTTCAAGTAGGGTCCCCGGCATGTCTTTCGCTACTTAAGAGCGCCCTCCAAGGCAGTCGTTTCTAAGGCCGCAGTGATGGTCTATTTACGCACGTCTATTTTTGTTTGTTTGCCCGAATCCCTCGGTTAGCCGTAACTCAAATAATTCGTTCCAAGGGAGGAAATACCTGAATTTGATAACATTTCATTGGCTTCTTGACACTGCAGAACTTTTAACTGTCCAGTTGTTATATAAGAGCCGATCGAAAAGCAAAATTAATACTGTTAACGTAACTGGTCTTAACTATTCTACATTTTACAAAAAAGTCTTATTTCCGTTCAATCCCTGTAAACACGGAATTCAACATCTTCCTTATTTCTTCTATTGGATCAAAATCTTCATTAAAAATAAACCAGTCATAAAGCGTTCCACGCATACAACGGGTAACAATCATCACTAATTCTTCAGTAGGGATGCCCAATACAAATTCACCATTCTCCTGGCCTTCCTTTATGTATTCATTTAATAATTTGTATAATTTCCGATTGGTTTTTGCCAAAAATCTTGCGCTAGAAGGATTCATATAGATTGTCTGCATCAGTTCCTTTCCCAAATCGTTTTTTAAATAGTCCATTTGTGTAACAGCTAACTGAATGATTTTTGTTTCCGCCGATAAAGTTTCAGGCAAACTTTCACAAAATTTTTCATAGAACTCGTCAATTTCTTTGAATTTCTCTAAAAATATTTCATGTTTTGAGGAGAAATGGCCGTAAAAGGCACCTTTAGATGTATTAGTTGTTTCTACAATTTCATCAACCGTTACTTGATCAAATCCTTTTTTACTAAATAGAGTCAATGCTGTTTCCAGTATCCGCTTTTTCGTTTCAAGTGCTTTCTTTTGCCTAGAATTCAATTTCATCATTACTTTTTTCTCCTTTGTACAGTGAATCAATCGGATAATTCACGGTCTACTAAGCAAAATACGATGATAATCTTAGTATATATTATCAAAATGTTATTGACAAACTGAATATTGCAAAATAGACTATAGTCTATAGAGTGATTAATAAGAATTGAAAGGGCTTACAAATATAAGGAGGGGTGAATGTGGATATTATGGGTGAAAGAAATATTATTGATTTGCTTCATGAAAAATGCCATTTACACGGTAATAAAACATTTTTGTTATTTGAGGATAACAACAAAAACAGCTTTGAGTTTACGTATAATGAATTTTTACAAATGGTTAATAAATTTAGCCGCGTATTTATAAATTTCGGTATTTATAAGGGCGATAAGGTAACATTACATCTCCCGAATTCTTCAGACTTTATCGTTTGCTGGTTTGCTCTTGCAAAAATCGGGGCAATTATGGTGCCTACCAATGTTTTATCCACTGCCTCTGAAATGGAGTATTTAATTGAACATTCAGAATCAGTTATGCTTATTACCGAAGAAGCTAATTGCGATGTCTCGTAAATCCAAACAGTCCAAGGGCTAGAACGAAGGCATAAAAAAATTTTCCCCCAA
>NZ_JBFEGN010000116.1:0-8644 GCF_047228825.1 Siminovitchia jepli | reverse complement strand
AAGGCACTATAGGGAACACGGACTTTGTTAGAGTCGAATTTTGTCAACTACCCCACGTTATTTTACTGAACCAAAAAACTTCAGGAAATCCAATTTTTAAAATCTTTAGGATTTCGTTTAATCGAGATAAAGGAGATGTTATCTGATAAAAACTGGGATTGGGAGATCGGACTAAAAAATCAGTTAAACTATATTTTGCAAGAAAAACAAAGAATTATTCAAATAGAAAAAACGCTAAAAGGACTCTTAAACACCTTAAAAATTGAGAATTCGGTTGATTTGACATATATAAATAAATTAATTCAATTGTATCAGAGTAAAAATGAACAACAAAATATATTTCGTGATAAATATTTTCATCAAGGTGAAAGGAAATTACTTAACAAATTACCGAAAATGGACAGTGATGATCCGCACTCTCTTGAATGGATTTCCTATTTGGTTGATTTGAAAAAATTCAAACATAAGGGTGCTAATTCTCCAGAAATTCAGCAAATTATACATTGTATGTATGAAAAGGCAATAGATACATTTGGTGAAAATGATGATTTTTTTAATAAATTATGGGAAATACGTAAATCACCAGAAAAATCAACAAAGATGGGCTTTTATCCGATAGAACAGGATATATTAAATTTAATAGAAGAGGCATGGGATTTTTATGAAAATAAGCGACATTGAAGTTTCATCTGTAAAATTGTTCAAGGTAGAATAGATGGATTTTTATAAAAATTTGTTTTTAAGAGGGATAAAGATGAAAAAATATTTGATTACTATTTTTTTAAGCATGATATTGTTAACGGGATGTAATTTTAATCAAGAAGAAGTTGTACACTCAATTGATCTTGATGGTATTGATACTATTTACATTGACCATGGAAGTGAAAATGTTCATCTAATCAGTGTAGAACAGTCAAATTTAGAAGTGTTACACTCAAATAAAAATATTGATGTATCCGAAAAGGCAAATGAAGTATCCATATCTATGGAGAAAAGGATCTTTAACATTGGTCCGAAAATTAATTTAAATAATCAACTCATAGTCAAGATTTCAAAAGATTTTACAGGAAAAGTTATTATTAATGGAACATCCGGAAATGTAACATCGGAAGACCTTGAAACAACAAATATCGAAGTAAATGAGAAAAGCGGGAATGTTACACTAGACTTCAAGGATTTCCATAGTGATGTAAATATTACAACATCGAGCGGAAACGTAGTTGTATCGTTGAATACGATACAACCGGACATTGAATTACAGACAAAGACAGCAAGTGGGTTACAAACAATTACTGTACCAATTGACATAGAAAAGCAAAATGATAAATCGATTGAAGGGAAAGCAAATGAAGGAATTTATTTTATTGGAATAAAAACAGCCTCGGGGAATATTTCTATACGATAATTGACGTACTTTTCCTATCCTATTAAGTGTTTTGTGTTTATTGTGTAAAAATCATTATTGTGAATATTTAGCCAATAATGCAAGAAAAGGATGATATAAAGTGAGTTTTGAATTTTTAATTCCGATAGGCATATTAGCTTTAGTGGACACATTGAGTCCGACAACGTTAAGTGTAACTGTTTATATGCTACTTATGGAAGAGGAGCGATTAATCAGAAGGTTATTTGCTTATCTGTTAACGGTTGGCATCTTTTATTTTACTGTAGAATATTTTTAATGATGGGGGTTGGAAGTATTTTCCATAAGTTTCCGAGTTTCGATGAAAGTGTTATACTCAGTCAATTTATGTTTTATTTAGGTTTGGGGCTATTTATTGGGAGTTTTTTTGTACCAGCTAAATCCACCCCTAAAACATATAAACCGAAGTCGAAAAGTATGTTGGCCATGGTTATGCTTGGCTTAATGACTGGTTTAATTGAAGTCGGGACAGCATTACCTTATTTTGCGGCTATCGGCATCATGACAACAGTCAAATTAAATCCATTTCAATGGATTCCCATACTAGCAGGTTATAACTTCATTATGGTACTTCCACCGCTCATTCTTATTGGAATACATTTATTATTTAAACAATGGCTTCGGGAACCATTAATGAAAATAAAATTGAGGTTAGAGAAAAACCAGGGAGCAACATTGTCGTGGATTATGGCTATTGTTGGTTTAATTATTTTGATAAATAGTTGATGATTAAAAGATTGGAATGAATATTTTATTAAAAGAATAATAGTTTTATGAGAACAAAAAATCCTTCACTTTGAAGTAGCAAAAAAACGAAAATGATAAATAATAATATTCCTTTGAGACATATGTCTGTTCTGGCAAGTAGCAATCAATATAAACTATATGGAAAGTGCTACTTATTTTTGCAGGGTTTTAGACGATACAGATAGGGATACACATGACGGTTAGAGGATAGTTCTTTAAATTTCTTCAAGATTTATTATCACAGACATCATGAAATCCAAAGGGATTTCTGTCTTTCCGATTAAATTTATAGTTGAAGTTCTTTGATAAGAAAAAGTGATTTTTCCTAATAAATATTTCCTGTTTTTTTAGAAAAATATGGTTATAAAACTTAAAGGTGAGAATAGCTCCCGTAAATACTTGACAGATTCTGTTGCAGTTATTCATTTCCTTTTTTTAATTTTTTATAGTATAATACAGTCAAATATTTTTAACCGTTTTAGTTTATTTTACAAAGGGTGGTTATTAAAGAGATGAAAAATAATTTGATTATTGATGATTTTAATCAGTTAAAAGCATTAAGTGATCCGTTACGTGCCGAAATGATGATGCATTTGGTGATGCGTGCTTATACTGGTCAACAACTTTCTGAGATTTTGTCAATCCCACGCGGGAAGATCCATTACCACCTAAAGGAATTGGAGAAAAATGGGTTAGTCCAAATCGTAAAAACGGAAGAAAAAAATGGTATTGTACAGAAGTTTTACCAAGCAGTGGCGGCTGAT
Organism: Siminovitchia jepli; assembly: GCF_047228825.1. Classification (NCBI taxonomy): domain Bacteria; kingdom Bacillati; phylum Bacillota; class Bacilli; order Caryophanales; family Bacillaceae; genus Siminovitchia; species Siminovitchia jepli. The sequence continues at coordinate 5,710 of NZ_JBFEGN010000116.1, read as the reverse complement.
TTCCAAATTTCTGAAAAACTTCTTCCGAGAAAAAAGGAAATAAGAGATACAACCAAACAATTAATGTATGGAATTCTAGAACGTGCCAAACAAGAAATTAGGGAAGCTCCCGCCGAATCCTTCGAAACAAGAGAACCGAATGAAAAACCATTGGAACGACGTTTTATTTCTTCTACTTGGGAACTGGAGGCAACGGAAGAGCAATTTACACAATGGAAAATAAAGTATTATGCTCTTTTAAAAGAGTTACACCATATGGGCCTACAATCAAAGGGTAAGAAAAATAAATATTATATTACTACCGTTGGTTTTCAAACGGATGAGAAAGAATAAGGGGAAAGAGTTGGATGGATATTTTTAAGAACAGAAATTATTTATTTTTATTAATCGGTAGGGTTGTAACAAATATTGGGGACAGTTTGTATTATGTCACTACAATGTGGCTCGTTTATAAGCTGGGTGGAAATGCATTTTACACAGGACTTGCGGGATTTCTAACGCTTTTGCCTTCCTCATTACAGTTTATTACCGGTCCTTTTGTAGATCAATGGCAAGTAAAAAAAACGTTAATCGTTACCCAACTACTTCAAACATTATTGATTTTCTTAATTCCAATCACATACTATTTTGACTTGTTAACAGTTCAGCTTGTATTAATCATTATGCCAATCGCTTCATTTATTCAGCAATTCGCTTATCCATCACAAACAAAGGCATTACCTATCATTTTAGAAAAAAAGCACTTAATTAAAGGTAATTCTTATTTTGCTTTTGCCTATCAGGGAATTGATCTAGTGTTTAATGCTATTTCAGGTATTCTTGTCACTTTTTTTGGAGTAGTTTTGTTATATCTAGCCGATTCCATTATTTTTGCGATGGCAGCAATATTGTTTAGTTTGATACAATTGCCTAGAAAGGTTGAACAAAAAGATAGCAGAACTGGAAAACAGAAGATTTTGCAATATATTACTGACTTAAAGGAAGGATTTCGTGTTGTTTATCGTTCATTAATTGCTGTATTTTTAATTGGTTCGATTGTTGCAAATTTTTGTATCGGGGCTACTATGGCAATTTTGCCATCCCTTGCAGATGTACGGGGAGGTCCGATGTTTTACGGTTTTTATTTGGCAGCTATGTCTGTTGGTGGATTAGTTGGTGCATTATGCGGATCGTGGATGGGAAGATTTCGGTTAGGTATTTTTGTAACAATATCCTTTTGTTTTAGTGCACTATTGTGGATCCTTGCAGCAATATTTCCGATTACATCTATCGCTATAGTATGTTTTGCTCTTGCATGGATTCCCATTGGTGGTACAAATGTCATTTTTGCAACAACGTTACAAACCGTAGTTCCACACGAACTCTTGGGGCGTATAAATACAGTATCTGGTAGTATGAGTGCGATTGCTATGCCAATTGGTTCCATAGTTGGTGGTTATGTTGCTAGTGTAACCAGTAGTACTCTAACATTTTCTTTTGCAGGGTTAGGATTTCTATTTGTTTCTATCGTTTGGCTTTTACATTCACGCTTAAGAAGATTACCGAAGTTAGCAATGCTTACAGGAGATTTAATGGGAATTCACATAAATAAGCCTTCATTGACGGCGGAAGGTAAAGATTACTAACTGACATAACCGAACGATCTTTCTCCTTCAGTGGATTCTACTAATCGATTGGTCTCCCCTGTACTGGAATGAGTAATAGAATAGATAGAGGTAGCAAGTACCATATGATATTTATACGTCATTTATCGCTTCGTGGGGAGTTTATTCTGTTTAAACACCACATAGGCATTTGAATTCCTTTTTATGCTATATACAACATCTTTTTTGTCCTCAATTAGTTATTAAATATAAAATTCTGGTTGCTTGCTCCTTGAACCCAATTAAATTAGCCTATTGGTAACAGAACGCCCTTCATCAATATCTGGGAGACATTCAAAGAATAGAATGTATCCCCACACCCATTACATTTTTAACGAAGATGCCAACTCGTTTAGCATGCATCGGCAAATCAAAGAATAATTGTTCCTTTTTACCATGCTTATATAGATTAGCAACTGTACCACATTTTGGGCAATAAGAAGGAGATGGCAATGTAGTCTCAACTAAGAACCTATAATCATATTCACTCTCCTATATCAAGAATCTTAAAACTTGGTAGATTGAGCATATTAATTGTCATTATTCCATTTCCCTTTGTTTTATTGAGCATTTAATAAGAAAATCATATGAATTGCAGTTAAATAAGAAAGGCATTACTTAGCTATCGCAGTAATGCCTTCATTAGTACAAACAGGTTATTTAGAAAACAGTCCACAATTGCTTAGTATTTCATCTGTGCCCAGTAAGGTAGCTTCTACTATCCCCACATTATTGGTTTCCATGAAAGATTGTACTGCTTGGTAGCCTACTGCATAACCAGCAAATGGTGATAAGCCAACAGGTTGATAGCCTTGTTCTTTTGCAATGGTATCACCAAACATATAACTGCTGACCTCAGCAAACCCTTTAATATCTAAAGCATCCTTTATAACTTCTTTTGAATATTCCAAGTCCTCTTTATCAAAAGATGTAACCCAAGGTCCTAAAAGATCTTCTCCATAAAGTTCTTTTGCAAATGACTCAGCTAAACCCTCTATAATTAAGTAATCACCAACGGTAACGTCTCCATGATCCCAATCAAAATATGAAAAACGGATATTATGATGGAATTCATGTGCAATTACAGCAGGAATCCTTGGAATATTATAGGAGTTTGGGTAAATAGATACTTGAATAAACCCTGGAATTCCTCCAAAACCACAATAACCTTTTTGTAATTCGAGCTTCTTCGGGTCAGCTATATACATACCAAATCTCAATTCATCAGTATTAATATTTATATTATTTTTTTCAATAAAATTAATACAATGATTTAAAGTGCTATGTGCTGTTTGAAGAGCCTGAATTTCTTTTAAACTTTCTAATGCTTGTCTTCCAATTTGAGTATCTGATACATTAAGATAACCAAGCATATTTGTAGCCATTATTACATCATACCCATTAGGTTGCTTAGCCTTTAATGGAACATTAATCATATTCCACATCTTTTCAAAGGGCTTCATCATTGAGTACCGATAAAAATTTTCTTTATCTTCTTCCATTGAAAACAATTTTTCGTATTGTTCAATGGTATCCTCAATTATTATTTTCATTGCTACCACCTCTTATTTGATTATTCGTAAAGACCTTCATCGCCTCAATCATGAGTTTTGCTAAACCCTCACCATACTGATCTATATTTTTTGTGAAACGTTCATCATTAATATAGAGTTGACCTAATCCATAAAAGGTATCAAGGGAGTAGTTACTAAAGTTTTTATTTAAAAAGTCATACCATTCTTTAATTGTTGGTTGTACCTTTTAGGATTTGGGGCATTGATCACGAAGCCATGCAAGTTTATTGAAGATCATATCCCATCTATAAGGTAAATCATTTTGTTCATCTTGGACAATCCTTTAGTTTTGTGTATATCTCATCGATAGATTTATTTCCCCAACGAAGGCGAGCTTCTTCTTCAAATTGGTTGAATCCAACATTAATTCCCTCAAACCTCTCTTCATTCGTCATTTGTATTTCTCCCGCCATATGTTTAATCGTCTTATCAATGGTTTCAATCATTTTATCGACTTTATTTCGTTTCTCAATCAACATTTTTCGTTGTAAAATCAATGCTTCTTGTCGGTTAAATGAGGGGCTGTTAATAATCTTTTTAATTTCCTTTAAGGTGAATCCAAGTTCTTTGAAAAATAAAATTTGTTGTAATGTTTCAAGGTTTTCTTCTGAATAGAGCCGATAACCAGAATCAGTGATTTCTTTTGGGGACAACAATCCAATCTGATCATAATGATGAAGTGTACGAATACTAACACCAACCAATTCTGCCACTTCTTTTACCTTCATATCCATCACTTTGCGCCTCCTTCAATTACTACTATAAAGTATTACGTTACGTTAAAGTCAATAGAATGAAGATACTTTATGAAAAGGGATTTTGTATTGAAATACTTATTTTTAAATGGAGAGCTTTTTTGTGAGCAATTATGAGGGTTTATAAGAATTCCACACTAATATGCGATTGGGTAATGAGCCTAAATTTACTGGAATTCTCGTTTAAACACTAAGAATGTTATGTGTTTACAAGGTCTTTAAATGAAAATACTTAAGACGTTAAATTTATAATGGTAAATGTAATTAATTTTGTTAACAAACAAAAAAACCAAGAACGGAAAAATATTTGGATTATTGGGGGAGGAGAATTATTACATTCATTTCTGCAGGAAAAATTAGTTGATGGATTGATTATCATAGTTACTATAACTTTATTTTTCAAAAAGGAAATTTGTTAATTAGAGAGGTAGATTTTAATAATAAGAGATACACTAATTGTTGATAGTTATGTACTTATATTGACATTCAGAGGGATACAAAGCTGTTTTCCGTATAAGATTGCCGATAATAAAAGGTGATTATTGTTTTACTTAAAAAAGATTTATAATCATAAATTCAGCTTGTATTTTATTTTTTTGAAATATATCCATTCCCCTACATACGCCTAAACTGATTAATATTAATCAGCCCCAAATTAGCCCCAAATACGTTCATTTTCATGCTTTATCTTGCAATTCTAAGAAAAACAAAAAAGCCCCGAACCTTTGATATTTCAAGGTTTCTAAGGCTTTTCATGCTACGCTTTGCAAAGTGAATTTCCTAACGTGAGTAGAACTCAACGATAAAGGATTCATTGATTTCCGGAGGCAATTCGGAACGCTCCGGAAGACGTACCAATGTTCCTTCAAGCTTGTCTGCATCGAAAGAAACATAATCTGGAATAAAGTTGGTAGCTTCGACAGACTCCTTGATGATGTCAAGATTCCTTGACTTTTCGCGAACGCTGATTACTTGGCCAGGGTTTACTTTGTAAGACGGAATGTCAACGCGGCGTCCGTCTACAAGGATATGGCCGTGATTTACGAGCTGGCGTGCTTGACGGCGAGTGCGCGCAAGGCCAAGGCGGTAAACGACATTATCTAGGCGCTGTTCTAGAAGGATCATGAAGTTTTCACCATGTTTACCTTTCATTTTTCCAGCTTTGATAAAAGTGTTTTTGAACTGGCGTTCAGTAACTCCGTACATATGGCGAAGCTTTTGTTTTTCTTGAAGCTGCAAGCCATATTCAGATAGCTTTTTGCGTTGATTAGGACCATGTTGTCCAGGTGCATACGGACGTCTTTCCAATTCTTTTCCAGTACCGCTTAAAGAAATGCCGAGACGGCGTGATAGTTTCCAGCTTGGGCCGGTATAACGAGCCATGGATGACTCCTCCTTTGGTTTTATTTTGTTGTAAAATAAAAACCGATACGAGATTTACATAGATGGGTATTTTATTTTCATGCACCTTCGCCCTAGCAGCAGCGGGTTACGCGATGCACCTCATAAGAGAGGAATAAAATACGAAACATCCATGCAATCCTCCAGGCTGCATTATTTTACACACAAGCTCAATTATATGGGGAATGGTTCAGAAAGTCAAGATTTCTTTATTCATGTTTGGAGCGATGCCCCGCTCGTAGAATACGAGCCGGGGCATCGCTCCAACTCCCGTATAAATGCTCCAACTCCCGTATAAATGCTCCAACTCCCGTATAAATGCTCCAACTCCCGTATA
>NZ_JBFEGN010000115.1:0-8750 GCF_047228825.1 Siminovitchia jepli | reverse complement strand
ACAAACCTAATTATACCAAAGGTTGGAGCCCTTTTTGTATTTATAAACTAGATTTTACTTTCGTAATCCAGGTTTATTTTCATTGTTCTTCCTGTCTATTCTCGTGATCGAAACCATACAGGCACTAACTTTGCTCGGAAGCTTTGATATTAACGATGCCATTCAAAACTCTCTAGGCGCAAGCATCGGATTCGGAGCGTACAAACTAGGGTATCGAACAAAAAACTTTTGGCTAAATATGGCTATTACCGGTATCACGTGTATTGTTATTCTAATCGGGGTATTAGCAATTTGCGGAATTGTGGAGAAAACGTTCACCAAAGCAGAGGGTCCCTTTATAGCTTTAAATGAACTGAAAAATAGTTCCGGGCATACAACAGCGGGAACAAAACCGTACAGCTTTAAAGTTAGCGGTCAAAACGTCGAACCTGGATATAATATATTTGGCGCCAAAGGCAAAGGAAGTGAAACCTACACTTATACGTCCAAGAAGGAGATTATTTTTTCATTTTATTATGGAATACCGGACTTAATGGATAGTGATGGAAGTATACGAGTTTTAGTCGATGGTCGTGAGGTATTATCCGGCTCTGGAACGGAGCAACTGAATTATCCGGAATTGTTTCCACAAATGTTTGAAATTCCACTTGAACGTGCAAGTAAGATTACGATAATCGTTAAGGGGAATGAAAAGCTTTGGGATGTAGGGTTTAGGGAAATGAAATATTTCTGGAAATGATCCAAACGTTTTGTTCAAGATAATGGTCTTTTTTTTTTTTCCCACCCCAAACATGTGGTGCTAGTATATTTTCATGGACACATCCTAGTTAGTTTCATAATTTTTGAGGAATAAGATTAAGAAGAGGTGTGTCCAATGAAAGGCCATAATAAAAACCAAAATAAATTTAATGAAGATTTCAAAAGGATGGTTGTGGAATTATATCAATCTGGCACTCCAGTCAAGCAATTAACCAGCGAATATGGCGTATCTGATGTCTCCATTTATAATTGGGTCAAAAAGTTTTCTCCCGTCAAATTTGAAGATGGAACCGTGGCAACGGCGGATGACTATACCAAGATTCAAAAGGAGCTTCGCCGGCTGCAGGAAGAAAATGAAATCTTAAAAAAGGCTATGGCCATATTCGCGAAAAGGTAAGCCAATCTGCAGTAGCTTCCGTGATTGATCAACATAAAGACCAACATCCCATCCAAACTATGTGCGAAGTCTTGGAATTGCCGCGAAGCTCCTACTACCTAACACTCCAAGAAACCGAATCCAAGCGTGAGCGGGAAAACAAGGAGCTGACAAAAAGGATCAAAGAGATCCACGAAGAAAGCAAAGGGCGTTATGGAGCCCCAAAAATTCACCAATATCTCTGTGCGGAAGGATATAGAGTAAGTCTGAAACGTGTACAGAGACTGATGAAAAAAGAGGGCATCCGTTCCATCGTCATTAAAAAATATCGGCCAACACCAAGCAAAGAAACAGTTATCGAACGCGAGAATATCCTGGCCAGGGACTTTTCTACGACCACCATCAATGAAAAATGGGTGGCCGATATTACGTATATCCATACATTAAAGGATGGCTGGTGCTACCTTGCTTCTGTGATGGACCTGCATTCAAAGAAAATCGTAGGCTATTCCTTTTCTTGTACAATGACAACAGACCTGGTGATTAAAGCATTGGATAACGCCTATGCCACGCAGCTACCACCAGAGGAGTTAATTCTGCACAGTGACTTGGGTTCCCAATATACGAGTGAGGCTTTCATGGAAGAGGCTGAGTCAAAAAAGATCAGACAATCATTCAGTCGAAAGGGCTGCCCGTACGATAACGCCTGTATTGAATCCTTCCATGCTATTTTGAAGAAGGAAGAAATACATCACGTAACTTATCTGGATTACGCCTCTGCAAAGATTCATCTCTTCCAATACATTGAAGGCTGGTATAATCGAAAGCGAATGCATGGCAGCCTTCAATATAAGACCCCACAACAGGTTGAAGATGAAATCCGGGTGGCGGCTAAGTCACTGCATCATGTCTGAGCACGGCGCTTTACATGGAGGGGGGGCATGTTAGGCTCGTCCGCCTGCGAAAGGATTGTTTGACCCTTTCGCCCTTCGCAAGACACCCATGCCCATAGAGGCTCCATGTCAAGCGACATAGACCAACCCACTCTTATGAAATGGAGCTCTGTCCAATCCACCATCTATTTTGTGTCCAGAATATTGGCGTAGATCCAATTATACGATTTACAGTGCTATGAACATTAATTTATTTAATAGGGTTTTTCAACACTATAATCCGAATACCCAAAAGAAAAAGAAATTCAAAGAAGTTGAAGCTACTTTCATAAAATTGTTACCTGATCAATTCCCGAATTGGGGTCAAATAGGCTATGAATGGGTTTATGAAGAAATCTATGGTGCTGACTTTTCACCACTGACTAAAGCAATGGAGGAGGGTTATTTTTAACCCTCTTTCTACACTATTTTCCGATTACCCCATAAAAATATAACCAAATAAAAATCTTAAATAAAGTGTTTGAGCCTCAATTGATTTTCAAAAGTCATTGCATATGCATGTTAAAACCATGGATAATATTTCCCATACTTGGAACTGGAGATAAAAAGAGGACATATAACGTTGATTTATCGTGGTATTAATAAAACCATATTTGAAAAGTTCGATTAAAATATAATAAAAACCTGGTTATAGCTATTTTCAAGTACTTATTTTTTTATCAATTAATTCACTTACTATTGGCTATATTATTTAATATTTCTTAAGCCTTACGATAAACATTATTCTACTTGAACACCTTTAATTTGATACTATTTTCCGATTAATCAATTTCTTTAACCCCACCATTATACTTATAGATGATAATAATTTCTGATTTTTGGAAAGTGGATGATGACCTTCGTATATTTCCCATCTTCTGAATGAATGGAAAGGTCATGTCCTAATTTAAGAGCCATTTCTTTTGCAAGGTAGAGACCTAAACCGGTAGATTTGGCATGACTTCTCCCAATAGATCCTGTAAATCCTTTTTCAAATACGCGGCTGATATCCTCTGGCTTAATTCCAATGCCTGTATCTTGAATCTGTAGCCGCTTTTCTTTTAGATCTTCCTCAAATTGTACGGAGATTTCCCCGCCTTCACCTGTATATTTTAAAGAATTTGAAAAAACTTGATCCATAATAAAACCAAGCCATTTACTGTCGGTATGGACAACCTGTTCAATATTGTCCATATGAAAACGAATTTGCTTGTTAATAAAAGATTTGGCAAATTTCTTTACACTGTTTTTAGCGACTTGATCCAACACTACCTCGGAAATAAAATAATCTTTGGAAAAAGAATCAATGCGAGAATAATAAAGAGCCTGCTCCACGTAATTTTCGATTCTATCCAACTCATCTTCAAACTTGTCCACAAGGTATTCAACAGTTCTTCCATTACTGTTTTCCATAAGCAAGCGACCTGCCGCAATCGGAACCTTGACTTCATGAATCCAAGATGTAATAAAGTCTTGATGATCCATTTTTTCGTTATACAACTTTTGTAATTGATCGCCATGCACACTATTTACTTTTTTTAATAACTCAAGATATAACAGTTGTTCATCGTTTCGCGGTTTAGGCAGAGTTGCGAGAAATTCTTCATGATTACTTTCAACCAAATCATTTAATTCCCGATAAAATTCTCTATTGTAATAGTATTCGATGATTACGTATATAGCTACAATAAAAAAGATAACCACATTGGTATATACGATATTACTTACAGTGTTTCTGGAATCTGTGCTCACAATCGTCATCAAAGAAACAAAGAACATAATGATCACGTTTAATATAAAGAAATTCCGTTTATCTTTTAGATATTGAAAGAAACTCATTGGATAATATAACCTTGTCCTTTCTTAGTCATAATGAAGTGTTCTTTTCCAAGTTCAGCAAGCTTTTTACGCAGACGAGCAATATTAACCGTCAATGTATTTTCGTCTACGAAATTTTCATTCTTCCAAAGGCTACGCATCATTTTCGTACGACTGACGATGGTTCCTTTATTTTTCATCAGGATTTTCAAAATAAGAAATTCTGTTTTCGTGAGTTCCGACTTTCGATCTCCATGTAAGGCCTCTCCGTTCTCAAGGTTTAATATAATTCCATCATGTTCGATTGTCTTAGACTGTGTTTCCATGTAGGAATACGTTCTGCGGAGGAGTGCATTAATTTTTGCAATCAATACATCCATATGGAAAGGTTTTTGAATATAATCATCTCCTCCCATGTTTATCGACATCACTATATCCATTGGTGTATCACGGGAAGAGAGAAAGATCATAGGGACCTTTGAAATTTCTCTGATTTTATTACACCAGTAAAATCCGTCAAACGATGGCAAATTGATATCCATGATGACTAGGTGAGGATCATGATTAAGAAATACCTGCATGATTTGGTCAAAGTCTTCGATCTTAACGGTTTCAAAACCCCACTTTTCTAATGTTTCCCCTACCATATCACGAATGGTCAAATCATCTTCCACAATCATGATTTTCATTCCTCTTCCCTCCAAACAATCATCCTTCTTTAACATCATATTAATTGAATATCGACCAACATACAAAGAAAATATCGTGTTTAAACATATTTTTTATCAATGTGACGAAAATGTAAGGTTACGAGATCAAGCTGTAAGTTTATATAAAGGGCACCTATTGTAAAATAAAAACGTAAAACAAAACAACTCTGAATGGAGGATTTAAATATGAAAACTATTGTCGAAGCAAAACAAATAAAAAAAGTCTATGGTGCAAAGGGAAATGTATTTTCAGCTTTGGAGGATATAGACTTAACCGTCATGGAAGGTGAATTCGTCGGTATTATGGGTCCCTCGGGTGCTGGTAAATCAACTTTACTAAATATATTGGCAACAATTGACGAGCCGACTGCTGGTGACATCGTGGTTGACGGAATCAATTTGACAAAGATGAATGAAGAGCAATTATCTGCCTTTCGCCGTGACAAACTTGGTTTCCTTTTCCAAGACTATAATTTATTAGATACTCTAACTGTGAAAGAAAATATTATCTTGCCGTTAGCCTTGGCAAAATTGAACGTTAAGGAATTGGAACGAAGAGCAGATGAAGTGGCAGATAAGTTTGGCATTCGCGACATTTTAAATAAGTACCCGTATCAAATTTCTGGGGGACAAAAGCAACGCACGGCAGCATCACGCGCGATTATTTCAAAGCCAAACCTAATATTGGCAGATGAACCAACAGGTGCGTTGGATTCGAAATCAGCAACAGACTTATTAGAAAGTTTAAAGGATCTTAATGAACAAGACAAGGCAACAATTTTAATGGTTACCCATGATGCTTATGCGGCAAGTTATTGTAATCGCGTCCTATTTATTAAAGACGGTAAAATCTTCACAGAACTTGTGAAAGGGAAAAGATCCCGCAAAGAATTTTTCAACAAGGTGTTGGATGTTCTATCCGCACTGGGGGGTGGAGCAAATGACGTTATTTAGTTTAGCAAGGAAAAATATTAAAGGTAACTTCAATAATTATTTTGTCTATTTTGTTACGCTCGTCTTCAGCATGGTTATTTATTATACGTTCACTTCCTTGCAATATAGCGAAAAAATTCAGGAAAGCATTGAATTGTCGGATACAATGAGTTTCATGTTTGGGGTATCATCAATTATCTTAATTTTATTCGTAGCAATCTTTATTTTGTACTCCAATTCATTCTTCACAAGAAAAAGGAAGAAAGAAGTCGGATTGTACGCCATACTTGGTTTACGCAAGAAAACCATTGCAAAAATGTTATTTTATGAAAATTTGATTATGGGAATCATTGCAATAGTTATTGGAATTATTCTTGGAACCTTACTTTCCAAATTATTTGCAATGATTTTAATAAAACTTATGGGTTCAATTGCCGAGGTGGACTTCGGTATTTCCATTCAAGCGATTACCCAAACAGTCATAGTCTTTATGGTCATTATTTTATTCACTTCCGTTCAAGGTTACCGTTTGATTTATCGTTTTACATTAATCGAATTATTCTATGATGAGAAAAAAGGAGAACAAATTCCAAAGGTTTCACTTATATCGGCTGTTATCGGAGTTATATTGCTTGTCGTTAGTTACTGGCTGATATTAAAACCATTTCCTGACGAATTTACTACGGAATATTTAATGAAAAATTATGGTATTGCTTTTGTTGCTCTCGTCATTGGCACCCATTTATTTTTTCGATCTGTAACGGTCTATTTATTAAGATTATCACAAAAAAATAAGTCGCGTTATTACAGAGGAACTAGAATAATTGAAATATCTCGCTTACTGTTTCGTATTAGAGGGAATGCACGTACCTTTACAGTCATTGCATTGTTGAGTTCTGCAACGATCTGTTTCTTAGGTGCAACTTACAGTGGGTATTACAGCAACGAAAAAAGAGCTGAGGAAGTTGTTCCGTTCAGCTATTCGCATTTGTCAAAAGGTCCAGAATTTGATTCGCAGGTGGAGAGCATAATAAAAGCAGATCATCGACATCCAATAAAAGCCCAACTAGACATACCCGTCATTCAGGTAAAAGGAATACTCTCATTTCAACTGGATTATGACATAAATCCTGTGCAATTAATCTCAGAAAGTACATTTAATAAAGCAGCGAATGCTTTAAATAAGGATGAAACAGTCTTACTATCAAGAAATCAAGCAGCAGTAATCCAGCCAAGGTTTACTGAATATACGAAGTCGGTTTTTAAAGGAGAAAATATAACGATTCAATTGCCTCAAGGAAGCAGCGAACTGCCATTTGTTCATATGGTTGAAAGTAATGTGCTACCTTTCGATTATCCCGATTTCTTTCTCGTAGTCAGTAACGAAATGTTTGCTGAGATAGCCAAAAAAGAGGCTCCATTAACTTATAAAGTGTATGAAGTGGAAAATGAAGTAACGGCACAAGCCACATCAAAGAAAGTAAATAAACTGGTTGGAAACGATTTTCAAGTTTCTTCATCATTTTATACGGAGTATAAGCAAGGTAAAGAAGGAAACGCAATTACTCTCTTTATTTTTGGATTTTTGGGGCTTGTATTTTTAGCGGCAAGTGGAAGTATCATTTATTTCAAACAGTTAACAGAAGCGAATGAGGCGAAAGGACAGTATGAAATCCTTAGAAAAATCGGTGTCAATAAAAAGGATATACGTAAATCAATCAAAAGGCAGTCATTATTTGTGTTTGGATTGCCACTAACCGTAGGAATATTGCACAGTTGTGTGGCATTGTACTTTACTAGCAACTTTATTTCTAATCTCATTGGAATCAATCTTATCTTCCCTATTCTAATGGCTATAGTCTTCTTTGTTATCATCTATGCAGTCTATTACGTATTAACTGTTAATACGTACAATCGCATTGTAAACAAATAAGAGCGAAACATCTCTCGAATGTTCGGTTCGGGGGGTGTTTTGTCATGTATTCCTTTGTTAAAAAAATCCTCATTACTCTGGAATCTAGACCGATTATATTATTGAAGATCAAATTGAACATCCTTAAATCTTCTAACAACAAAAAATGATAACTCCTATACAAAATGTATCGCCAATAGAAACACAATTCAGTCTGTAATATCAGAAATGATGCCATATTCTTTCATTAATTTATTTTTAACCATGTAATATTCTTTCTTGGTAATCAATTTACGGGTTAGCAGTTGTTTTAACATAGCAATTTGCATACTATAAGGAATCAAGTTCTGTTTCAAAAAACACGCCCCCTTATAATTAATCAATTAAAATCAGACGGCTGTTGGTACAGCTCCACGGGAATTTCACCCCTGCAAGTATTCCTTCCAGCTCTACTCATAGCTTGCGACGCTTTGAACGCTCGAACCATGACGGTAGAGGAGTATCATTATCTATACTGATGGGTTATCGCCAACAATCACCACGATTGCATTAGATTCATAGATTATCGCTCGTTTCTAACGAAAGTCATGGCGTATGAATCAAGTGGCTCGTCATCAGTAGAATGTATCTGATTTTTTAGTTTATACTGCACAGCGTTATCTTCCGTGCTTTCTTTGTCAAAGAACAAATATATGATTAATGAAAGGGAAAACCTAACCATTCTGTATTCAAATTTTGAAAGCTAAAACAGATTGCATAAGCTTCGCTCGTAAGCGTTCGCGTGTATCTTCATCGATACCCCAATAAGTGTTTCCTTGTTCATCACGGAGCTTACGCATGGATAGGCTTGTCATATAGCTTCCATAATGTAGAACAACTACTTTCATTGCTTCTGGCTCACCCTTATTTGCAGCTAAAATAATTGGGTACGGCAATAAACCACGCTCGTTGTTTCCAACATTAGAATTAATCACTCCGCTCATCTGCATGTTCCTCCAAAAATCGTCTTAACCTCTTGAAAGAGCTTGTCCTCCTATACTGAACGGTACTACGTGGAATACCGAGTAGTTCAGCTATTTCTACATCTGATTTGTCAAAAAAGTAGTATAAAAGGACAGTCTTACGCTTTTCTTTTGGCAAAGTACGCAACGCTTCAGCGAGTAATTTCGGAGTTATTTTCTTTCCAGCCACTTGAAAACTTTGTCCTTCTTCTCCTTCATATTGCTTATCTAAGTAAGCGTCAAATAATCCCCACCTGTTTTCAGATGGGGATTTTATATATGCTTTATTTAGATTTATTTGGAACACGG
>NZ_JBFEGN010000114.1:0-8987 GCF_047228825.1 Siminovitchia jepli | reverse complement strand
GCTCCAACTCCCGTATAAATGCTCCAACTCCCGTATAAATGCTCCAACTCCCGTATAAATGCTCCAACTCCCGTATAAATGCTCCAACTCCCGTATAAATGCTCCAACTCCCGTATAAATGCTCCAACTCCCGTATAAATGCTCCAACTCCCGTATAAATGCTACACCCCTGATGCCCGCTTGGCACGATACTAGCCACCGACCTCCCAACTACGAAGCTGTGCTCCAAAAAACCGCGCCTTTATCACATTTAGCAAAAATATGTCGAGAAATTTTCGGAGGTAAAAGACCTTGCTAAACCGAAGTGATATATAGATGCAAATTTCTTCAGTCACATTTCCGGATCTCAAGACAATGGATCAAAAGGAGGTATCACATTGTCGGTTTCTGTAAACAACACGAAAGAATTAATCTTTGAAGCGGCGATTGAACTTTTTCATGCCAAGGGATTCAAAGGGACGACGATCCGTGACATAGCGGCCAAGGCAAAGGTTAATCCTGCGAACATATCCTATTATTTTCAAGGAAAGCAAGGTTTGCTGGAAGCTTGTTTAATCCGCTTTTTTGAATCTTACGTGCTATGTCTGGAAGAGGAAGCGAAAAAGTTGGAGTGGGAAGAGCCGGAAATTTGTTTAAATAGAGCGGTAAGGAAAATTTTATATTATCAAAGCGAGTGCCATTTGTTAACGAGGCTTGTTTGGAGGGAAATTACGATTGATTCCCAAGTATCAAGGGAAATCATTTCGTCCTATTTGATGAAGGAACGGTATTACCTTAAATTATTGGCTTCAGCTGCGCTAAAAGAAAAGAAAACGGTCTTGCCGCTGAGCATGTTCATTATCCAGTTAAAAGGAATGCTTGCCATGCCTTATTTAAACAGCCAATATATAAGTGAAGTATGGGGAATCCAGCTGCAAGACCCTTATTTTATAGAAAAATATTACGGGTTTATCAAAGACTGGGTCAGTGCAACGATCGGGTCCCGCCAAGATTCTGCCTATTTGGAACAGATTCAGCCTGCCGCCCTAAAAAGCGTTTAATGCCTTTTTACTGCCCGGAATGACAGGGCGGTTTTTTGTTGTTTAGAACCCGGCAAAAGGCACGATGGTGATTGAAAAATTCCTGTTGCACTTTTTCTCCAAGGCTATAAACTAAAAGGATTAAAGAAAATAAAAATAAATTGAGAAAAAATGCATTTATGAGTCAAAAAATGTCGCCGGCATGGTATTATAGAAGGAAATAAAGGATACGGAAAGTGGATATATTTGTTTGGGCTGAATGATGGAAGGAGCAGGGGCAGACAATGAAATACGGTGTTGAACTCGTCATCAGCGCGATCATCTTTGTAATTCTTTTGTTTTTGTTGGGTTACATCATCCGAAAAAAGTATTATAAAGAAATTGATCGGCTCGAAGCGTTAAAAGTTGAAATCATGAACCAGCCTGTCGCAGCAGAATTGACAAAAGTAAAGCAGCTGAATATGACAGGGAAAACAGAGGAATTATTTGAAGAATGGCGGAAAACATGGGATGAAATTGTCACTGTCCGATTGCCTCATATTGATGAGCTTCTTTTTGATGCAGAGGAATTCACAGATAAATTCAATTTTAACAAAGTGAAAGAAGTCCGTGCAAAAATTGAAACGGGGCTGTCACAGATCGATAAAGATATCCAGGAAATTCTCGATCAATTGAGAGAGCTCGTGGAAAGTGAAGCAAAAAATAGAACTGATTTTGATCAGTTGAAAGAAACATACAACAAAGCGAAGAAAAAGCTGATCACAGAAAGTCATACATACGGAAAGGCATTGAATCACCTCGAAAAAATATTGAAAGAAGCAGGAGAAAAAATTTCCAATTATGAGCAATTAACGGAACAGGGAGACTATCTAGGAGCACGGAAAGAAATTCTGTCTGCAGCAGGTGATTTACATGTACTTGAAGAAAAATTAAAAACGATCCCGGACTTGCTGACAGAATGGCAAACAATCATTCCTTCCAAATTAAATGAATTGACAAGCGGTTATCAGGAAATGATTGAACAAGGATATGTCCTTGACCACATTCAGATGGATCAAGTCATGGAAAACATGAAAAAAGCGCTGGAAACATACGGCGAATTTTTAGCCAACGCTGAAACGGAAGAAGTGGAAAAAGGGCTGGAAGAAATCAAGGAAAAAATCGAATCGCTATACGATCTTTTGGAAAAAGAAGTTTACGCAAGGCAATATGTCATGCAAAAAAACGAAGAGACGGATGCATTTTTACTCAAACTGGTCGAGGAAAACGCCAAACTCCTATCCGAGACTGATCAAGTCCAAGAGAGCTATCAATTATTGGAGAATGATCTGGACATACCTTTAAATTTGGAAAAATCCTTAAGCCAGTTAATGAAGCGCAACGAGTTGCTCAAAGCAAAATTGGCAGAAGACCAATCAGCTTTTTCTTTTCTTGGTGAAGAATTAACCGAAATAGAAAGCGAGCTGGAACAATTGGAAAAGGAGCAAAAAGCTTTCGCAGAACATCTCCAACGTTTGCGTAAAGACGAGCTTGAGGCACGAGAAAAAATTGCCGAACTCAAGAAAAAAATAAGCGAAATCGTCCGTCTTGTGCAAAAAAGCCGTATGCCCGGATTGCCCAGTGATGTCGAATCATTGTACGAACAGGCAGGGGAACAAGTGGAAGATGTGTTTCGCTGTCTGCGTGAAAAGCCATTAAACATGAAAATGGTCCAAAAATATTTATTTGAGGCAACCGATACGGTCGACCATCTGTATAACCGAACGGAAGAGCATATTGAAAACGCCAAATTTGCTGAGCAAGTCATCCAATATGCAAACCGGTACAGGGGACAATACCCCGATCTTCGGGAAAGCCTGGAATCGGCTGAGCGTGCTTTTCGAAATTATGAATACCGTGCGGCATTAGAGCAGGCAGCTACAGCAGTCGAAAAGGTAGAACCCGGTGCATTAAAGCGGATTGGACAAATGTTTAATGAGGAGCTGCGTGTGTAAAAAGAGCGAACCGAAGGGGATTCGCTCTTTTTGCTTAGGTAAAAAAACATAACTTTTTATAGGAGTATTCATACGAAGTATGCCGGCATTGTCCAGCTTCAGCGCCCAGCGACTAGGAAACTTCGCCCTCCTTTCCTCGAAAAAGCTTCGCTTTTTCTCCGTGGTTGTTTTTTCGAGGAAGCAGGTTCCAGAGCACTACGATAAGTCAACATCGGCTCCGGCGGACAGGACGTCCTAGTGCCACCGAAGCCACAGGATGTGGCGCTTTGAGGCGGCCTTCGTCGCCGTTTTTCCTTTATCTCATTGCGGGTGCTCCAGTTTGTACGTCGCTAAACGGGCGCTTGCGCTTTTCTTAAAAAATTTTGCCAACCATATTTTCATCATTCATTGTGTATGTTAATATGTATGATTGACTATTGAATACATTAGTAGGTGTAAAGCATGATTTATTTTGATAATAGCGCTACGACAAAGCCTTATGAAGCTGTATTGGAAGCATTTGTGGATGTCGGCAGGCAATTTTACGGAAATCCGTCCTCGCTTCACGTTCTGGGAGGCAAAGCGGAAAAGCTTTTAACAAAAGCACGTGAACAAATTGCCCATCTTGCCGGCGCAGCTCCTGGTGAAATTTACTTTACATCGGGAGGTTCAGAAGGAAATAACCTGGCGATTAAAGGCACTGCCTTGATGTACCGGGACCGCGGCAAACATATTATCACAACCAGCGTGGAACACCCGTCTGTAAGGGAAGCATGTGAACAATTGCGGGCACTGGGATATAAAATCACGTACATCCCCGTAAATAAGGATGGACATATTGATCCAGATGATATTTTACACAGCATGACCGATCAAACCATCCTTGTTTCCGTCATTCATGTGAATAATGAAGTTGGGACGATACAGCCGGTCACACAGATCGGCAAGCTTCTAAAAAAATACCCGAAAGTATTGTATCATGTCGATCACGTGCAAGGTGCCGCCAAGGTGCCGTTGGATCTGCACGATTCTCATATTGACATATGCACTTTTTCCGCCCATAAATTTCACGGATTGAAAGGGAATGGCTTTGTTTTTATAAGAAAGGGCGTCACAATCGCTCCGCTTATTTCCGGAGGAAACCAGGAAAACGGCATGAGGAGCGGAACGGAAAATACAGCCGGCATCGTGGCAATGGCAAAGGCCTTCCGAATGGCGGAAGAAAAGCGGAAAAGCGAAATGGAAAAGCTGCTGGAAATCCGCACCTATCTCATGAACGAGTTCAAAAAGATGCCGGAATTGCTGGTTCATACGCCGGATGAACAGGCTGCTCCCCACATTATCAATGTTTCCTGTGTGGGGCTTAAGGGTGAAGTGGCCGTTCATGGCTTGTCCGAAGAAGGCGTTATCGTTTCAACGACAAGTGCCTGCTCTTCCAAAGATAAAACACCGAGCGGTACGCTAAAAGCAATGGGCGTTTCCGACCCGGTCGCCAATGGTGCCATCAGAATCAGTCTTTCTTATGAAAACACCATGGACGAAGCGAAGCAAATGGTGGATGCACTTCAAAAAGTGCTGGCCAGATTAACAAAAGTAATGAGGCGAAACGGATGAAGTATGACAGAATATTGATCAGATACGGAGAAATGACATTAAAAGGCAGAAACCGCAAGCATTTTATCAGAATGCTGAAGAAAAACATCCAGTACATTTTATATGAATTCCGCGATGCCAGAGTGGAAGCGGCGCATGACAGGATGTACGTCATTTTAAACGGTGAACCTTACGAGCAAATCATGGCAAAACTGCAAAATGTTTTTGGCATCCAATCGTTCAGCCCGGCTGTCAAAGCACCAAAAGATATAGAGGAAATCAGGGCTGCGGCACTTTTTATCGTTCAAAAAATGTACGTACCGGGGAAAACATTTAAAATTTCGGCACGGCGTGCGGATAAAACGTTTCAATATGACACGAATGAGCTCAATCATGCTGTCGGCGCCCACATTTTAATCAATGTGGATGGGATTAAGGTGGATGTGAAAAACCCGGATATTAATGTGGCTGTTGAAATCAGGCACGATGCCGCTTATATTTCCGGGGAAGTCGTTCAGGGAAGAGGCGGATTTCCCGCGCGTTCATCCGGAAAAGCGATGTTAATGCTTTCGGGCGGCATTGACAGCCCCGTCGCCGGATATTTGGCCATGAAACGGGGGGTTGACATCGAAGCCGTTCATTTTCACAGCCCGCCGTATACGAGTGAGCGGGCGAAACAAAAAGTGCTGGATATTGCAGCCAAGCTGGCACCTTTTACCGGAAGAATCAAAGTCCATCTTGTGCCTTTTACAAACATTCAGGAAACGATTCATAAGGTCATTCCCGAAGGATATTCCATGACGGCCACAAGAAGAATGATGCTGCGGATTACGGATGAACTGAGAGAAAAACAGGAGGCGCTTGCAATTATAAACGGAGAAAGCCTGGGGCAGGTTGCCAGCCAAACGATGGAGAGCATGCTGGCCATTAATGATGTGACGAATACCCCCATATTGCGTCCCTTGATCGCGATGGATAAAAATGAAATTATCCATATTGCCAGAGATATCGATACGCTTGACATTTCCAACAGGCCCTATGAGGACTGTTGTACGATTTTTACCCCGCCCGCACCAAAAACAAGGCCCAAAAGAGAAAAAATCATTGAATATGAGAATAAGATTGATTGGAATCCGCTTCTGTCCGAAGCGATTGGGCAAACAGAAACCATTGTCGTCAAAAGCGGTACAAACGAACAGGAAAACGGGGAAGATCATGCGCATTTATTCTAGTTGTTGAATCTTTTATCAAATGCAGGAACATTTACCAAGTTTTTTTTGAATGATGCCATCTGTTTTCGCACAATCTATCCGTACAAGGAGGTGAAAACACATGGCAAACAACAACAGCAACCAAATCCTTGTTCCTGGAGCGGAGCAGGCTATCGATCAAATGAAAGTCGAAATTGCTCAAGAGTTCGGTGTCAACCTTGGTGCTGACACAACTTCCCGTGCAAACGGATCTGTTGGTGGTGAAATCACCAAACGCCTTGTTGCAATTGCTCAACAACAAATGGGCGGCGGACAATTAAGATAAACAATCTTATAAGCAATGGCTATGGGAAGCGGGCTTTGCCCCGCTTCTTTCATCATTTCCTCCTTTTCAATATAAAATTTTCCCATTATTTTGTATAATGATAGGGAGATGACAAAAGAGGAGGAAATCAAATGGATCAAAACGACTTGATTGCACCGGAAAACTATAACATCATTCAAGAGATGGAACGATTTGCAGACGAACAGGAACGGGTTGCCCTTCAATGGGAAAATGAAGAGGGAAAAAAGAAAGAAATTACTTACCCCGAGCTGCTTAAAAAGGCAAATAAAATCGGAAACATTTTCTTGCAATCCGGATTGAAAAAAGGGGATACAGTCCTTGTCATGATTCCGCGCCTGATTGAGGCATATGCTGTTTATATGGCTGCTCTTAAAGCGGGCATCATTGTGATTCCCAGTTCAGAAATGCTCAAAACGAAAGACTTGGAATATCGGATTGTCCATGGGGACGTAAAAGCCGTTGTCACGTATTACCCTTATGTTGACCAGGTCAATCAATCAGAGTATGCGGATCGTTTGATCAAGTTCTCTGTTGGCGGGAAAACGGCAGGTTGGCAGCATCTTGAAAACATGATGGAACATGCCAGTGATGAAATGGAAACAGCCCTTACAACAAGAGATGATACGGCGTTTTTATCCTATACTTCGGGAACGACAGGCAACCCGAAAGGCGTCGTGCATACACATGGTTGGGGGTATGCCCATTTGCGGACAGCCGCCGCCAATTGGTTATGCATTGAAGAACGTGATGTTGTTTGGGCGACTGCAGGGCCGGGATGGCAAAAATGGATTTGGAGCCCATTTCTTTCGGTACTGGGAACAGGTGCTACCGGATTCGTCTATCATGGAAAATTTGATCCGGAGAAATATTTGGCTTTAATGGACGAATATAAAGTGAATGTCCTTTGCTGTACGCCGACGGAATACAGGCTGATGGCCAAGGTGGACAACTTGGATCATTACCGGTTGAATCATTTACATAGTGCCGTTTCTGCGGGAGAGCCGCTGAACCGGGAAGTGATCGATGTGTTTAGAAGACATTTCAATATAGATGTCCGGGATGGTTATGGACAAACGGAAAACACGCTCCTTATCGGCATTACAAAAGAGATGGAGCTGCGGCCGGGATCAATGGGAAAGCCAACACCCGGCAATATTGTGGATATTATCGATGAAGATGGCAATCCATGCGCGGTTGAAGAGGTCGGCGATATTGCCGTTCATCGCAGCACGCCGGCTTTGTTTAAAAAATATTACAAGGACCCGGAAAGAACTTCGATGCAATACCGGGGTGATTATTATATTACAGGGGATAAAGCAAGAAAAGACGCCGACGGGTATTTTTGGTTTGAAGGGCGCGGCGACGATATTATCATTAGTTCCGGCTATACGATCGGCCCGTTTGAAGTGGAAGATGCCCTCATCAAGCACCCTGCAGTGAGGGAGTGCGCGGTTATTGCCAGCCCTGATGAAGTGAGGGGCAATATCGTAAAAGCATACGTAGTTTTGAGAGAGCAATATGATGGAAGTGCCGATCTTGTCCGTGAATTGCAGGACCATGTCAAGCAGATGACCGCACCTTATAAATACCCGAGGGTAATCGAGTTTATCGGGGAGCTGCCAAAGACGGTTTCAGGAAAAATTCGCCGGGTAGAGCTTCGAAAACGGGAGCTGGAGAAAAAACAGGAGCTCAACAATTAACCGTTCCGAAAAAGCAGGCAAGATGCTTTTTCATTAGCCAAGTTTTTCAAAATCGTATATAATAAAAAATATTTCGAGCAACTAAATATCAGGAGACATATACGATGAATAAAAAAGAACATGGCGGCATTTTTTATGGAACGGCTGCATATTTTATGTGGGGCATCTTGCCTGTTTATTGGAAACTGATGGATCATATTCCCGCGGGAGAAGTGTTGGCCCATCGGATCTTTTGGTCTTTTTGGTTCATGCTGTTATTGATGCTTTTCAGCGGTAAAGTGTCGTTTTTAATGAAAAATATTAAAAATGCCATCCAAAATTGGCGAACTTTGCTCGCCTTTTTCGGCGTTTCTTTTTTAATCACCATTAACTGGTTTATTTTTATTTGGGCAGTCAACATGGAAAAAGTTGTCGAAACAAGCCTGGGATATTATATTAACCCGCTTGTCAGCATCATTTTGGGCGTCGTCGTCTTAAAAGAAAGACTGGCAAAAATCCATGTCATCTCCTTTTTTCTCGCAGTTGTCGGTGTCGTTATTTTAACTTTGGCCTACGGGCAATTTCCGTGGATTTCATTTGCTTTGGCTTTCTCGTTTGGTTTATACGGGTTAATGAAAAAGATGATTGTCATCGATTCGGAATCCGGGCTGGCCATTGAAACATTGCTGGTCATGCCTGTGGCATTTATTTATTTGGCAGTTCTGGCCTTCAAGGGGGATGGTTCATTTTTGGCCGGCTCTCCCGGAACGAATCTGTTACTGGCGGGATCCGGCGCCGTCACTGCCTTGCCGCTGTTATTTTTTGCAAAAGGGGTACAGAGGGTTCCGCTCTACCTGATGGGGTTTTTGCAATATATCGCACCTTCCATCATGCTTGTTTTAGGTGTGCTTCTCTATAAGGAACCGTTCGGTACGGTCCGTTTGATTGCTTTTGCTTTTATCTGGGGAGCGCTCGCCCTGTTTTCGTTGTCATCCGTCAAATGGCCCCATTTGAAACGAAAAGCGCCGGATAAAACGGCATAGCATTTTACAAGAAGGTACGCTTCACCTTTTCCCAGAAAGAATTGTTTTTTGATATGAAAATAACATTTTGCTTGAACGCACTGTTTCAATTTGTCAAGTACGCGGGAAAAATTCCCATGTAAA
>NZ_JBFEGN010000113.1:0-9040 GCF_047228825.1 Siminovitchia jepli | reverse complement strand
TCTGGAAATTAGGGTATAGCCGGTTAGCTTAGTATTGCTTTTTTTAGCAGTTCGTTAGTTATATTTTCAGGGTAGTTATATTTTCAGGGTAGAGGCCCCGGAAAAGCAGTTGATAATGTTTGAAAGCTCTGCACACACCCCTATTTTGGAAGAACCAGAAAAGTTTATGGAAATTATTCTTAAAGAAACGGAAAAAGACAGTATTTGTAAATAATTTGTTTTTGATTAGGCGTTAACCATTTGAAAATGAAACAAGGCATAGCGAAAATTGCCGGCCAGGCAATGAAGCCTGGCCTGTGTTTATACTATCCAAACGTTGCTGCATGCATTTCTTAATTTTTCTTCCATATGCTTATTCAGTTTGTCATCCGTAATGACATGATCAATAGAAGACATGTCCGCAAATGTATGCAGTGAAATTTTTCCGATCTTACTATGATCAGTTACGACAAAAATTTCCCTGGCAGATTGGATCATGTTTTTTTTGGCTGAAATCAATGTCTCATCAAAATCCTTTTTCCGGATGCAAGGCCGGTGTGGCAATAAAAGCTTTTGTCACATTCAGATTGGCCAACGTTTGATTGGTTACTTCCCCATTAAGAAAAAAGTTATTGCGGAACAATACCCCGCCGGTTACGATTACTTTCAGATGAGAATATCTGAGTATGGCAGCGATATGAATATCGTTGGTAATGACTGTAATATTTCTTTTATTTTTAATCGCCTCGGCTATATGTTGCGTTGTTGTTCCTGAATCAAGCGCAATAGAGTCCCCTTCTTCTATAAAAGCAGCCGCTTTTGCGCCAATTCTTTTCTTCTCTTCGATAAAAGAACCTTCCCTTAAATCAAAATGAGGTTCTGAAAGCACCTCTTCTTCATTTAATACAACGCCGCCATGAGTCCTTTTTAATTTTTTTTCTTTTGCCAGTTCAGACAGATCGCGCCTTATGGTCGCTTCATGGACATTAAAATGTTTGGAGAGGTCTTGAATGGATGCTGCTTTTGTCTCTTGCACAAACTTCAATATTTTAAGCTTTCTCTCTGCGGGTAACATATCATTCACCACTTCTTTTCATCATATACTCCTATTATAATTCTGAAACCTCTCCCCATTGAAATGGGGAGGTTCCGTGACCCTAAAGGGTCACGGTTCCATTGCGACAAATCGCAATGGCGCGTGTGTACTTTGTGCTTTTCCCTTTCCAGATGAGGTTCTGGCTGCGGACTGGAGCTTTTCCACACGACGTTCGCGCACAAATCGTTCTGTCGAACGAGGAAACTCGCTCGAGGCTTCCCTTGCGGTCGGCTCTCACAACTTAACGTACGCATCCGGTGTTTGACCTATACCAACACCAATAGACATTTGAACCCGCTGTCTCACGACAGAAGATATGCCTATCTTTCGTGGGTTTCATCACGACAAAGGTTATATCTTTCTCATTTAGAATCCAATACTGGAAATGTGTTTTTCACCTAAAGAGCGCATTTTTTCTTCAAACGATTGATACATCTCATAGAACGTACGAAATTCATTTAAGCATTTTTGCCGATCTACTTTATCAAGCGTTTCGTTTACATTCTTAATAAGCCAGGCTGAGAAAATATCCCGCTGGATTTTTCTTCCGCAGGGAAGTGCATGGAAACGGAGGGATAAGGGCTTTTTGGCATACACATCCCCGATCGGACAATATTGACTGGCCTTTACAGTCCAGGTGTTGACATAAATCAATTGTCTGCCTTGGTATTTCAGTTTCCGGTCAAGTATCTCTAAAAAGGCGGCAGGTGCTTTGATCCCGATTCGTTTTCCTAACCGGGTTTTGTGCAGCCCCTTGTAGTTCATCCGTTCCGCATATACTTCATTGCCTTCGGAAAGAATGTCATTAGCAAGTTTGTTATGCATCATTTTCCTTGCAGCTGCTATTTTCCGGCAAATCTCCTTTAACTCATATAGCGTCTTCCAATAACGTTTGGAGCGAATCCATTTATCTTTGTTTCCTTTTTTAAAGGTGCCGTTATCATTATATTTATTTGGGTTTGTCGCCCTCCTTGAACGATCCATCCTGCGGAGCAGGATGCGGCGTTTTCTGTCCAGCTCATCCAAGCCTTTGCAGAACTCTTGTACATTCACGCTTTTGTCGCTGACTGTGGCTACGGTTGAAATCCCGTTATCAACGCCGACTTTCCCTTCAACCGGTTTCCTCTTTTGGGGCGGGATGCCTTTCATGACCAGCTGCAGATAAAACTTTGTTCTGCCACGGATGATTTTGCGTACAATCCGGCAATAAGCGATTTCATCGTGCAAAGCTGCCTCCAGGTATGGATCTTTACCTGGTTTTGGCATTTCTGCTTTTATGTTTAATCCGTTCCACTCCACAAAGCCGTTTTCGTATCTGATCCCTGATTGATTGGTTTTGCCTTCCAGCGTATTGAATTCGCCGAACTTTTTGAAGCGCACCTTTTTTGTTTTTGGATTGAAAAGATAATCTTCGATCAATTCCCAGACATGGAGCGCAATTTTTTGCACGACGTGAGAGTCTAAATGCACCTTTTGCTTATGTTTTTTGTTTTTGGGTTTTTTGCCAAGGAAGTGTTTTCCCATATTCTTGACGATGCGCTCCGCACCGGTTTTGCTGACATCATATGCCTCTCGGATCTCGTTTAATTTTTTTTTCGTGTTTTCGATTTTTCTTGCTTCAACCAAAATTGATAAGTTTGATCTTTTCTCATTTGTTGAATGTGATCCAGCATTTTTCGCTTGCAGGCGTTATAAATATGGCATCCGATTTCAAGGCGTTTCTCTAATATATGAACTTGAAACATCTCCGTTTTAAGGAATAGTTCTACGACATAGCGGGGACCTTTTTTCGCCATATTTACCTGGACCTCCGAACATATATTCTATATTAATGATACAATATTTAAAAAATAAAAACAAGAGCCGATTTCTTTTTTAAACCTATGTTTCCGGCATTCATCCCGGCATTGAAATACCGGGCCTTCTGCCAGTTGTTCGTAAACTATAAGCAATCATGGCGATGTAAAGCTGGTTCCACGCAGCCTGTTCTGTCCGGATGTGAATATGATTCACCTGCAAATGCTGCTTCATCCATTTGAACATCAGTTCAATTTGCCAACGTGATCGATAAAGGTCGGAAATATCCTTTGCGGACAGGTCAAATCGGTTGGTTACGATTTGATACAGTTTTCCGGTATCGTCATAAAAATTCAACCAGCCTCAAGTGATTTTCCATTTTCTTTTGGGCTGAGCCTATAATAACCAGGGATTCACGGAAACCGTTTTGTTGCAGATCATCATAGATTAAGTCCCTGATATCCACCACAGTATTGGATTTTATCCTGGTCGCAAAGAAAATACCATCCTTGCACCACTGGTCAAACAAACGGAAGTCATAATATCCTCGGTCTATCACATAGGTTACACCCGGTTCTGTGATAAAACGTGGCGCTTCAAGCACATCGGACCGTTCAGCAGGTGTCACTGTAAGCTTCTCAGGATGGATATCCTGTTCACTTATAAACTCAACCAGTAAATGAAGCTTGAGTCCGGACTTAGTTGAACGAAACGTGGCCCATTCATACAGGTTGAGGCTGAGTGGAATAGTTGATGAATCCAGAAGCTTTACATTCGGAATATGTCTCTTTCGGCCGACGGAAGCCATGCGAACACGTTGCGTCAGGGATTGCCAGATGTGCAAAAGGCATTTGGGATCAACCTGCCTGTTTTTTCTCGAAAGTTGCGAGGCGCTGATTGAATCTAAACCCAATTCCTTTTGAAAGCTTTTCATTAATAGACGCTGATTGCCCTTAATTCCTCGCGCTTTTGCATCTGGGCATATAGGAATAAAAGCAAGTACTTTGTGGTAGTCAGTTTCTTTGATACAGATCTTGTGGGGCATGAAAAGCTCCATCGCCAAATAATTGGTCGGTGATGGGCTTCACCCATTTACCAAATGACGTGAACAGTGTATACTTGTCCATAGGGATATTTCCTTTGTAATGGATTTGGACAGGCTTTCACCCTCTCCATCTATTATAAAGGATTTTTTTATTTTTTGGCGTGTCAAAATTTTGAAACAATAGTACGCAACACCAGTGTTTTTCCATAGGTATTCCCCTTTCTAACACTCTATAAAGAAACGGTAATCAACTTTTTCACAACCTTTTTTAAGAAATTTTTTGCTGGAACATTTCATACAACTCCCAAAAGCCGACGATGTCTTCCGGGCCATATCGTTTTATAATATGGATCAGTTTGATACGCAGCTCCTGCTCTAAATCCTCCCTGTTCAGGGCGTCTGTTTTGAAGAAAAGTTTTTTTAATTTTGGGTGCAAAGAGGTTAATGACTTTTTCAATAGCTTTCTCATCTTTTTTTACAGTTAGTTCGTATAAATTGGATTCCAATTCGAAAGCCCCCCATTCTGAAAGTTAATCGTCCTTCCTCAATAATTTACTGATCTTGCTGAGTGCCTTTTCCCGGGACTTAGAAATGACCTGCTGAGTTTTTTCTAATAATGTGCCCATTTCAGAATCTGTAAGTCCTTTTATATATGACAGGGATAAGATGTCTCTTTGATTAGGGGTAAACCTTAAATGGCTTTGTAAAGGACCGGATCGATAATATAATCCAAAATATTGTTCGACTTTAATTCGAACTCTTCCTCAATTGCCGCCAGGTCTTTATGGGTTAACTCTGTGTCATCCTTGACGGGTTCGTCCAACGT
The DNA here is from genome assembly GCF_047228825.1 of Siminovitchia jepli. NCBI lineage: Bacteria > Bacillati > Bacillota > Bacilli > Caryophanales > Bacillaceae > Siminovitchia > Siminovitchia jepli. The sequence continues at coordinate 4,297 of NZ_JBFEGN010000113.1, read as the reverse complement.
TGCAGGAAAACGGTAAAGATCTTGCCGAACCTTTTTATCCAAATTAACCCATGGTAGTAAAGCGTTTTAGATACATAGGCAGTAAACCGGATACGGAAATAAAATTCCCGCAATGCTTGATCTAGCAACTCTTGATGCTGGGAAATAGGATGGCAAATGGATAGCTTCAATAACTCATAATGTTTTCCCGTGGACAGAATGATGGGGTTATCTAGGAACTTTTTATTTTCTTTAACAAACTCAAGGAATTTACACCAAAGCTCTTTTTTTCCATCTTTAAAACCAACCCTTTTTCTTGGATTCCGGTTCAAAAATATTCATTGCCCCTTTCATTTGTTGCTTTCATTTGTTGAAAGTTTCCATGAAAAATTTGTTGACATTTTTTCTAACTGAGTATAATATCTAACTGAGTATAATATCTATGTAACAATTGAATTTGAAGTTCTCTTATAAAGAGCGGCGGAGGGACTGGCCCTGTGAAGCCCGGCAACCATTCTTGTTTGACGAAACAAGAACAGGTGCTAAATCCTGCAAAATACAACAGTATTTTGAAAGATAAGAGAGGTGCAACCGATTTACAATGTATATCCATGCCTCTCTTTTGGGAGGCATTTTTCATTTTGAAAGGAGGAACACCCGGAGAGGTTTACAACCAAGGGGGGTTATGTACTTAAGACTAAAATATTGACTATATATATAAATTTACTAAGGAAAGAGGAAGAGAAATGCGCAAATGGTTATTAACTAGTTTAACTGTTATATTGGCATTTACTCTGGCTGCATGCGGCGGAGGAAATGACAAAGAAAATACAAATGCTTCCGGATCGAAAGAAGAACAATCGGAAGGTTTACTGGATGACGGAAAACTAACAGTCGGTGCAACAGCAGGCCCACATGAACAAATTCTTGAAAAAGTAAAAGAACTTGCGGCCAAGCAGGATTTGGATATTGAGGTAAAAGTATTTACAGACTACGTCATGCCCAATATTGCTTTGGACGAAAAAGAACTTGATCTCAACGTGTTTCAAACGATTCCTTATTTGGATCAATTTAAAGAAGACAGAAACCTGGATCTTGTAAATGTGGGAGAAGCGGTAACTTTTCCAATGGGCATTTATTCGTCCAAAGTAAAAGATGTGCAAGAACTGCCAAAAGGGGCAAAGCTCGGTTTGCCTAACGATCCTACAAACGGCGGGCGCGCTCTTGTTTTATTTGAAAAAGCCGGATTGATTAAATTAAAAGAAGGCTCCGGAAACACGCCTGCTGTGAAAGACATTGAAGAAAACTCAAACGACTTTGAGTTTGTGGAATTGGAAGCATCCCAAATCCCCCGTCAGTTAGATGAACTTGATGCTGCAGCAATTAATACCAACTTTGCGATTGAACACGGATTTAAACCCGGCAAGGACTCCATCTTTATTGAATCAAAAGATTCTCCATGGGTGAATGTTGTCGCGGCAAGAGCCGAATCCAAAGACGACGAAGCAATTCAAAAGTTTTTGGATGTTTACCGAACTGATGAAGTAAAACAATTTATTGATGAAACTTTCGAAGGATCTGTCATTCCTTCCTGGTAAGGAAGATAGCTGCCCTTCCTCCAGTATTCCGACTGCCGTCAAGGGTTTTGAAAATAATCGCATGAAGGAGTAATAAAAATGATCGAATTGACGGGAATCTCAAAGACATTTCAAGGAAAACAAGGCTCTATTCACGCATTAAAAAATGTATCACTTTCAGTTAAAAAAGGTGAAATATACGGAGTGATCGGATATAGCGGCGCGGGGAAAAGCACCCTTATCCGCTGCGTCAATCTATTGGAAAAACCGGATGCAGGCTCCGTGAAGGTGAAAGGAATAGACTTGACCAAATTGTCTACCAAAAAGCTTCGGGAAGCCCGCAGCAACATCGGAATGATTTTCCAAGGTTTTAATTTGTTAAAGACGGCAACTGTTTATGAAAATATTTCCCTGCCCTTGAAGCTTGCCGGATTCAGCAAAAAGGAAGTGGAAGAGCGGGTGGTGAAATATTTAAAAATAGTCGGTCTTGAAGAAAAGTATCATGCCTATCCGGCCGAACTGTCCGGGGGGCAAAAGCAGCGGGTGGCCATTGCCCGTGCGCTGGCTTTTGAACCTGAAGTCCTCCTCAGTGATGAAGCGACAAGCGCATTGGATCCAGATACAACGGAAGCGATTCTTGAATTGCTGCTGAAAATCAACAAAGAGCTCGGCATCACGATTTTATTGATTACGCATGAAATGAACGTCATCCAGCGAATCTGCGACCGTGTGGCCGTTATGGAAAAAGGTGAAATCATCGAGGAAGGAAAAACGAAAGACATCTTTACTTCACCGCAGCATCCGACGACAAAACGGTTTGTCAGCAGCCTGTTTACACATAAAATACCAAATGACCTCCTTGAAAGATTGAACGAAACCGGCCAGGTCGTTACGCTCTCTTTCTTCGGAGAATCAAGCGGCGAACCGGCTTTGGCGATGGTTACGAAGAAGTTTGATATTTATCCGAATATATTATCGGGGAGCATTACACGTTTAAAGGAAGAAACTTTTGGACAGCTTGTAGTCCATTTAAAAGGAGATCCGGCCGAAATTGATAAAGCAATCCGGTACTTGGAGCAAGATCAGGTCCATGTGGAAGGTGTGAGAATCCATGACGAAAATAAACGAGTTTCTTGATAACTGGGGCACAGATATTTGGGAAGCCATTATCCAAACCTTCCAAATGGTCGGAATCTCTTTGGGGATATCGATTTTAATCGGTCTTCCGCTTGGGATCATGATTGTTTTGACCCGCCCGGGAAAAGCTTTCAGCAATAAATATGTTTTTGGCATTTTGAATGTATTGATCAATATCATCCGCTCTGTTCCCTTTATCATTTTATTGTTCTTTATTTTGCCTTTTACAAAATTTATGGTCGGAACAACGATCGGGGTAAAAGGAGTTATCGTGCCGCTCGTAATTTATACGGCTCCTTACATTGCCCGCTTAATGGAAACCGCCCTCCTGGAGGTAGACCGCGGAGTCGTTGAGGCCTATGAAGCAATGGGAATGAAAACATGGCACATTATTTGGCATGTACTTGTAAGAGAATCCCGCTCATCGATTATTCTTGGTTTGACGATAGCGACCATTTCATTAATCGGAGCAACGGCGATGGCCGGGCTTGTTGGCGGCGGCGGGCTCGGTGACTTGGCATACCGCTACGGACACCTCAGGTACGAAGTCGATGTCATGTATGTAACAGTCATCCTGCTCATCATCCTTGTCCAGGGATTGCAGTCGCTCGGCAACCGATTGGCAGCCAAATTGAAAAAAGATTAATAGATTAAATAAAAAAGAAAAGAGGAATGGCAATATGAAAAAATGGTTAGTATCAAGTTTATTCGTTTTACTGATCGCCGCACTTGCAGCCTGCGGCGGAGGCGGCAAAGAAGAAGCCGGGGATAAAGGAGATAAAGGTGAAAAAGCGGAAGGCCTCCTTGCCGATGGAAAACTGACTGTCGGGGTGAGCGCCGGGGAACATGAAGAAATCATGGAGCAAGTAAAAAAACTGGCGGCTAAAGAAGGCCTGGAAATTGATATTAAAACTTTTTCCGACTATCCAATGGTTAACGAAGCATTGGCCCAAGGCGATCTCGACCTGAATGTATTCCAGCATGAACCTTATTTGAATCAGCAAAAGAAAGACCGCAATTATGATATTGTAAAAGTCGGAAACACCATCACAACGCCAATGGGTGTTTATTCCAATAAAGTCAAGGATATCAACAAACTGCCAAAAGGCGCAAAACTAGGATTGCCAAACGACCCGACAAACGGCGGACGTTCCCTGCTTTTGTTTGAAAAAGCCGGTTTGATCAAACTGAAAGAAAACGTGGGGGAAACCCCGTCAGTCAAGGACATTGCGGAAAACAAAAATGATTACGAATTTGTGGAGCTGGAAGCGGCCCAAATTCCGCGCCAATTGGATGATTTGGATGCAGCAGCCATCAACTCCAACTATGCGATCGAAGCCGGGCTCATACCCACTAAAGATTCCATCTTCATTGAAGATAAAGATTCTCCATGGGTCAATATTGTAGCAGCACGTACAGAAAATAAAGATGACCCGGCCATCAAGAAACTGCTTGATGTATACCAAACAGACGAAATCAAACAATTTATTGACGAAACGTATAAAGGTTCCGTTATTCCCGGATGGTAAAATCAAAACCACCAGTGTGAACTGGTGGTTTGCTCTGCGGCTGAAAGCCTCTCTTACCGGCCTCGGCCTAAAAGG
>NZ_JBFEGN010000112.1:0-9060 GCF_047228825.1 Siminovitchia jepli | reverse complement strand
GTCTTAGGTGGATCAATTTCATGGCAGAGGTGGATCAAAAAGATGGCACAACTGGGTCAATTGCATGGCTGTAATCAGTTTTTTCGTCTTTGTCCAACTCATGGTGGAAAACATACCACGGCTCAGGTATTTCTAAAGCAGATTCGAATACGTTATACTCTTCCTGGAAATCTTTCATAAAGCGGTCAACTCCTAGATATTTTTGTAGTTTCTACCCAGTATTGACAGCTGTATGAATTTTTAGACTAAACACTAAATAGCGAGGAAGCATATTATAAGGGTGAGTGTAGTTCAATTTATTAGAGATGGGAATATCTATCAAATCAAGATTCTAATAGATATGTTTCCTCATACGTAAGGTTCAAAAATCCCCCACAGACATCAATTCCATCAACTCGAGCCACGTTGAGACGGTATGTTTGATGACTAGAAAATAAAGCCCGGGAAGGCTTGATAATATAATACTAGTTTTCATAAAATGAAAGCAAATCTGTCTACTCGACTTTAGCCCTCGATATCGTTCATGGGAACATATCGAGGGTATATTTTTGGATAAAATTTGAGCCTAAAATTAATCAGGGTTGAGTTGACAGAATAGATAAATTCTTAGGATTGTGGAGATAGGATGGATGTAAATTTTTAATACAGGTACATTGCAATAACCATGGGTGTAGGTCTATTGTTAGGCGATGTGTCAGTCACTTGGAGGAAAAGGGATCTGACTGTACCTCCCCAACCATCAACGGGGAAACATTGCAGACAGTAGTGGTCAAGGCTATTAACGAACTTTTGGCTAACAAAGAACCCTTCCTCTCAACCTTGCAGAAAAACATAGCTACTATATTCAATGAAGAAAATGATAATACCACCGATGATATTGATAGAAAATTGGAAGAATTGCAACAACAGCTCCTTATACAAGCAAAATCAAAGAATGATTATGAGGATGTGGCTGATGAAATTTACCGACTTCGAGAATTGAAGCAAAATGCACTTGTTGAAAATGCAGAGCGAGAAGGGAAAAGGCAACGAATCGCTGAAATGACTGATTTCTTGAATGAACAATCTTGCGAGTTGGAGAGATATGATGAGCAATTAGTAAGGCGGCTTATTGAAAAGGTTACGGTGCTTGAAGATAAACTCGTTGTTGAATTCAAATCTGGGATTGAGATTGAAGAAGAGATATAAAATATTAACAGTCAATTAAGGGCTAACACCCTTTGGTGGCTTTTAATTTTCGCAGTATGAACTTGACTTTAATCAACACACTTTGATAATATGTAAGATAAGATAAATATGAAAGGGTGAACCAATTACATGAGCAATTAATCCTATTATTAGAAAACATCACAAGTTTTAAATGAGCAGAAAAATACTGCTTTTTTGTCATGACTTGGATGATTAGTTTTCAGAATAGGATTGGATTGTTATATGTGATTGACCTTGAAAGACATAGGTTTTTTTAAGGTGTATACCCATGCGGTTACAAGCCTCCTATTCTGTATAGAAATAGGGGGTATTTCTGTTTCCCCCTAAAAAAGGAGATGGAAATATGCTATTACTTGAAGGAATATCGTTAAAACACTATGTTCAAGAGAGACTCTTGTTCGATATAGAGTTGTTGCAAATACATGATAAACAGCGGATAGGTTTAGTTGGTAGGAACGAAAGCGGAAAAACGACTTTATTAAATATTATTAATGGAGAAATTTATCCTGATGAGGGAAAAATTGATTTATTCACATCTATCAAACTAGTGCCGCAATTTAAAAATATAAACATAAGCAAAAGTGGGGGCGAAATAACACAATCATATCTTCAAAGGGCTTTTAATGAATCACCGGGACTATTACTATTAGATGAACCAACAACTCATTTAGATTATGACCATATTGTCTGGTTAGAAAATAAATTACATGATTTTCCTGGAGCACTTTTAATTGTTTCGCACGATCGAGCATTTCTTGATCAGGTATGTACCGAAATTTGGGAAATTGAGGATGCTACGATAGTTGATGTCGGCAGAGGCAGACTCCAGCCGGCTGAAGTAGTGCCAAACGATGGATCTGTAGCCGTGATGGCTCCAATGAACGCGCCTATAGAGTTTTCACTGCACTTGCCGTAGACGACGATCTGCGAGAAGCGGTTGTTGCCGGAAAAGATGAGCCACTTACCGGAAGGGCTTTTGTGCACTTTTCGCCATCTGACCATTTCCGATTGCACTTGCATGAAGATGTCTTATGGGTAGCAGGAATATGTAGATCTGATAAATGCTTTTTAACTTCATCGTGAAATAATCCGTGAAGATTAATTGGCTCTTTCTTACTTGAAAATATAGATGAACTTTACTGGACTCTTATGTATAATTAAGAATATAAGAGTAAAATTTAGCTGATGATTATATTGTAAAACCATTTAATCCAAATGAGTTGGTGGCACGTGTGAAGGCTCATATTGCGAGATACGATCGGTTGATAAATCGTGAACATAAACATAATGACATTAGAATTAAAGGTCTATCCATTCATAGTGATTCGCGACAAGTCCTTGTTAATGGTGAAGAAAGAACTTTTACCGCAAAGGAATTTGATCTGTTGTATTTTTTGGCGACAAACCCAAACATCGTCTTCAAAAAGGAACGTTTATTTGAACGTATTTGGGGGTATGACGCAATTGGAGATTATACAACAGTTACGGTTCACATTAGAAAAATTAGAGAAAAAATCGAGACGGATCCCTCTAATCCCCAATATATCGAAACCATTTGGGGAGTGGGTTATCGGTTTAAAAAATAGAAAATAACACCAAGAAAACTATCAACTCAGAATTATTGCACCCCCCTGGAAAATTTCCCTTTTAGGGGGAATACATTCACGCAAAATCAGGATATTCGTGGAAATGTACCAACCTTTAATGATAACACATGTGGTGTGTGGCTCAACTAACACTAATATCATAGGGTTTTAGGGCGGGAAATGTTCGCGTTACCACATTTTGACCACATACCTTGCAAAAACCCTATTTTGAAATGTGTTTTTCAAATAACTCAGTGTATTTCTCTTTCATTTTTTGTCACAGTAGCATAAACGTCACCTGTTGTTTTTATGCTACTGTGAACAAGGCGATCCTGCACTTCTTTTAATGACATACCAGCTTCTAAACATAAGGTCGCATGAGTGTGCCTTACATCATGGAATCGTATTTTGGGCACCTCTGCTGTCTGGATCGCTTCGTTAAATTGAATTGTTAGGTGTCGAGGGAAAATAGGCTTACCTGTTTTTGTTGTGAAAACTAATTCTTTATCTTTAAAAACCTTCCCTAAAGTCAACTTAATTTCATTTTGCTGGGCTTTCCATTTCTTAAAATCGGAAATTAACGAATCGCCAATCGTTATTTTTCAAACAGACGCTTCACTTTTTGGAGTGCTGGACCGAAATCCTTTTTTTATCATAAACTAGGCGAGATTTCTTGATTCTCAAAGTCTCTATCCTTCCAATGCAAGGCCCCCCTCCGAATCCCTGTTTTCAATGCCACACTTACGATTGTGTATAATCTAAGTCCAGCAGTTTTGTTACACTTAGGAAACGTTCCATTTCTTCAACGGTCCACGTTACATGATTGCCCCTTCTTGGTCTCGGTCTTTCAACATCAACAAGAGGGTTGAACTTAATTACCTTCCAAATACGGGCTTATTCCTGAGCCCCATACAATATAATGCTTATATACTCAATGTACCTGGGGGATAAGCCTTCGTCTGTCAGATCGTTTATAAACTGTTGCATCTTATCACTTTCGATTTAAACTAAAAAGAAAATATGTTCGTCAGGCATTCACCATAAATAAATGTATCCTATAATGCATGAAAAATAGACACGACCTAGTGGGTCGTGCAATTTTAAAAGCATAAACATTTATTTGTTATTTGACCCTTTTCAAATCACGCAGTTCTGTTTCTTGTTCAAGAGAGCGCATGGCAAGCGCTTCGAGAATCTTGTCTTGGCGATCTTGTCCCTGTTTGAGAGATGAGAGTTCACCGTGTATTTTATGAACATCCATTGTTAGGGATTCTAGTTTTGCGTCTGTTTCTTCTTGGCGGTCACGAATGGCTTTTGCCAGTTGTGTATTTTCGTTTAATTGCGTTTTAACATCTTGAAACTCTTGTTTTAGTTCTTGAAACTCTTGCTTTAGTTTTGGAAACTCTTGCTTTAGTTCATCAAGTGTTTCAAGCTTTTTAAGAATTAAATCCAACTTTTTCTCCAACAATCCTCACCCTTTCGCTTGGAATTAACCGTTCGTCTTCCAGTTTGTCCATATGATATTAGTTGTTTTGATTCTATGCTGGTTAATCGTTCAGTCACCTCTGATTTTATTTCTGAAATTTCTTCTAAAATTTGCTTCAACAATTGCTCACTCATCTTTTTCCTCCTTTCTTTACTTCAATTCACTGGGTCATAATGTGATTCAAGTAGTCTTCTAACTCTCCGAATCCTTCACCGTATTCTTCGTCATCTTCTTCCAGGAACATCTTTTTCATTTTATAGGGTTTAATCGGTTCCTTAACCTTCTTCTCTGGGTCAGATGCAAGTTCATGAAACATGACAGGGGCTTTTTTAATATATCCCCATATTTCACATGCACCTCTCCATTCAACACAATTATAGGTGAAAAAAATGCACATTTAAATATTTGTGATTAAATTACACAAAGAGACTTAATGGTGAGCTGCACATTAAATTTTGCGAGGTTCCTTTTCCCAGTAAAGTATAATGAGGGGACTTGCCGTCAATAAACTGTTGAGCCAACCCATTCTCCTGCTGGGAACGGAAGTGGAGTAGGAATTTTAGTTTCGTAAGCGTAACTATACCAAAGGCTGGAGCCTTTTTGTATTTGCAAACTGGATTTTACTTTCGTAATCCAGGATAATCCTATCAAAAAATATAGTTGCTATTTCGGTTAATTAAATCAACCAAAGGTTGAATATTTAAAGTATAATCAACTATCATTCCCTTGTTGATTATGTTAGCTGTATTTATAATTTTAATTGAAGGAGATTTTGTTTATGAAAGAGTTTAGATTTTCAGACAATTTTACATTTATGCGAAAAAAGTTTGGCATGACCCAAGGGGATGTGGCAGCTTTTATGGGCGTATCCAGTGCGGCAGTATCGAAATGGGAACAGGGGTTAAGTTACCCGGATTTATCCTTGTTGCCCAGGTTAGCCACTCTGTTTGATATTACAATTGATGAGTTGCTGGGCTATGAGCCACAACTTACTAGTATAAGAATAATGGAGTTTTATCGGAATTTTTCAAAACGATTAAGTGAGGAGAATTTTGAAGTTGTTCAAAAAGATATTGAGAGTATGTTAAAAGAATACTATTCCTGCTTCCCGTTTTTGGTAAGAATGGCTCAATTATACCTTAATCATTATTTTTACTCAAAAAATCCACAGATGGTTTTGGAGCGGATAGTCGAATTGTGTGAGCGTGTAGTTGTATGGAGCGGCGACCGCCAATTAATAGAAGAAGCACAGATTATCCATGCGTCTGCATTGCTCATTATGAACAAGCCGCAAGAACTTTTAAAATTGCTTGGATATGAAGTCCCAATTCAATTTGGTGTAGAAAAGTTAATTGCAAGGGCTTATGCTATGCTGTCCAATATAGAGAAAGTCAAAGAAACATTACAGATCAGCGCATTCCAACACTTGTTCAGTATGGTTTCAAGTGAAATCGATTTTTTAGAATATGCAACAGATAATCAGAACTTATTTGATGAGATGATAAATCGTATTGAAAAAATGATAGACCTATATAATATTGAAAAATTGAATATCCATGTAAAACTTACTTTTTATTATAAAGCATCTTTAGGCTATATGAAACAGCATCGGTCTACAGATGCGATGCGCATGCTGGAACACTATTGTCATACGTGTAAAAATATATCATTCCCAATGAACATTTGCGGCGATGAATATTTTTATACCGTTGACAATTGGATTGAAAAGAATATGAAATCAAGTTCTTCTGCTCCGCGCGATGTACAAGCCATTAAAACTGACTTGTTGAAAATCATACAGGATGAGCCAGCATTTCATCCCTTACATGAAGAGGCAACATTCAAGGCAATTGTTAAAAATTTACAGCGTATTGTTTCTTCTAAATGAGAAAACAAACGAAAATTATATATCTTGATTATGAAGGGTACTCAAGTTATAGATTCACAGGAGGATATGATGACAGAAGAAGATATAAAAATTTCAACAGATCAAGGGAGATTGGTAATCGGAGCGACATTGGCAAAACCAGGCATTGAAAGAAAATCGGATATACTCATTGTCATTATTCCAGGAAGCGGTCCGGTTGACCGCAACGGCAATATGAGAGGCATGCGGACGAATCTTTATAAACAGTTATCCGATGAATTGACAAAAGCCGGTTTTGCAACGCTGCGGTATGACAAGATTGGTATAGGGGCAAGTACAGGAGATTTTAATTGCGCCGGACTTTACGATACTGTTCAATGCATAAGCGATATCATTGATGATGTGAACTCAAATGAAAGCATCGCATTTAATAGAATTGTTTTGCTGGGACATAGTGAAGGCACGATTATAGCAACAATTTGCGCAAGCAGAAAACATGTAGACGGGATCATTTTATTGGCTGGTGCCGGTACATCCTTGAAAAGTGTAATGACATCTCAAAATGAAGCCTTATTATCAGAAATCGCCAGCAAACCCGGATTTTCCGGAGCACTCCTGCGCAAGCTTGTGTCGCCCGAAAAACAACGGCTCAAGCAAAAGCAACTATTTGATAAAGTAACGCAAACCAATGAAGCTACTGTAAGGATTAGCAGCCGAATCGTTCAAGCCAAGTGGTTAAGAGAGCATTTATCTCTGAATGATGAAGAAATCTTAAATATTTTATCCTCTTTATCATGCAAGGTGCTGGCAATAAACGGAGGCAGAGACGTTCAATCGCCAGTAGAGCCTTTCTATCATTTGAGAAATTTGGCTTTAGACAATATCCGAACCGTCATGATTGATGATATGAATCATATGTTGAAGAATCAGAAGGAAGCTTGCTCTTTGTTAGCATTGAACAAAATGTATAAAAAATCGGCAAATGAGCCAATAGCATACGAACTTATCGATGAGATTGCGAAGTGGCTTCAGACTATTTGCTAAGCATGATATGGAGGATGTCAGCTGTGAAAAAAGTTATTGCCGCATTGATTTTGGGGCTGGCAGCAGGCGCAATTTTAGGAGCTCAGCAAGTTATGACATTAACCCCTGAAATGGAAAGCCAAATAGCTGCTCAACTCGGGTCGAAGAAAGTCATTGTTATCATTGCTATGCTGCAAACGGCAGTCATGGCGGGTATTGCCGCTATAATAGGAGCATGGGCCTCTCCGAGAGTAAGCTTGAACAAACCGTTTATTTACAGCAGAAAAAGTATTGCTGCAGCAGTAGTCATTGGACTATTGTCCGCTGGCCTTATTGCCATTCCGGAAAAACTTGTATTTGCCGAAGCATTGGAATTGGAGGAGAAATTTGAATTCTCTTGGCTTTATTTCCTTGGCAGCCTATTATACGGAGGCATAATTGAGGAAGTGCTTCTAAGATATGGACTTATGTCGCTTATTATATGGATTGCCGGCAGAATGGTGAAATCCAGGGATAACGCTGGCATTTATATTGCCGGAATTGTGATTGCCGCCCTTATATTTGCAGCAGGCCATCTTCCTGCAACTGCACAAACGTTTGGTTTAACCACAGTGTCTGTCATTCGTACTTTGCTGCTTAACTTTTTCCCGGGAATCGGCTTTGGTTATTTATATTGGAAACATGGATTAGCATATGCGATGCTCGGCCATATCTCTACCCATGTCATCAATCAATTGATTCTTCTCCCTGTATTGTTCAATTTAAATTGAGACAAAGGAATTTTGGAGGTTCAAGCAATAATGGAAGAACTTATATTTCACGACATAAACATTGAACATGTTGCACTTGTAAATAGTTGGTACTGGGATGGTGATAGTTTTCATATTGAAAAGCTGACGGAGCAATATATCAATTATGTTGCTTCAAAACCTCATTTTTACTGCTGGATTATTTCAATTAATAACGAGTTTATAGGTAAAGTTGATTTTGAAATAGAAGAAGATAAGGCATATATATCCATTATCATAAGGCCCGATTACAGACGTAAAGGTTATGGAAAAAAAATACTCGAACAAGTTATGAAAAGATATGCAAATAGCAGCATAAAACACATTTTCGCAGGTATTCACTATACAAATGAGCCTAGCAAAAAATTATTTTTGTCGGTTGGATTTATTCCTTTATCCGACGAACTTGACAAAGATGGTTTTATAAACGTTATGTTTAGCTATTAACGGAAAACCGTATCGCTTTCACATAAATAACCCAAGTTTCGGATATGATGAATAAGTTTTAATGATTGGGATGAAAGGGATCGGCACATTCCATTAGCATGCAGCCCCGCATGAAGCGGAGTTAACTTTCTGGATCAACTTCCAAAGAAACCGTTTATTTGCTCGAAGAGTGTGGGTGAAAACCATCCTTAATTGCTCAATCAGCGCCTGTGCAGCTGCAATTTTTGATATTTCAGTATCATTTATTTCACCTCCGTTTGAAACGATTTCCGCGTATTTTTTTACCCCGAAACTTGAGTAATATATTGTTTCTTGAAATGAGATTCATAGGAGGCCAGCGTATTATGGCAGAATTAAAAGAAATTGTTTACAAAGAATTCAAAGAACGTTTAATGGTAGGTATGCACTATAAAACCTCATTTTTTGAGGCTGGTGATATGTGGCAAGCATATTTTAAAAGTAATAAGATTCATTATTTAAAACAATTATCTGAATTTACATGCTGTGAAGATATTGAGGAAAATGACGGTATAGGAATGATGTACAATTTTAAAGACACAAACCGTTTTGAATTAATAATCCTGGATTACGAAAGTAAAATCTAGTTTATAAATACAAAAAGGGCTCCAACCTTTGGTATAATTAGGTTTGTAC
>NZ_JBFEGN010000111.1:0-9067 GCF_047228825.1 Siminovitchia jepli | reverse complement strand
TTAAAAAATAAGAAAGCATAAATTGGCATGTCGCCAATTTAATCAAATCCAACCTCCCACCTCTCACCTCTAAGAAAGAACGCGTCAGCGTTTTTTCTTAAACATGGATTACAGCAATCTTGGCGCCATGTTCTTGTCGTGTATGATAGCATTTTCCTTCAGAAACATGTTGGCGATTTCTTTGCCGGCGATTGCCCGGCTGAACAGAAAGCCTTGGACCTCATTGCAGCCGTATTTTTTTAACAGTTGATACTGGGCACTTGTTTCCACCCCTTCTGCGATCACTTTTTTTCGCAGCCCTTTCGACAACTCAATGATGAACTTAACGATCATCGCATCTTCAGCACTGTGAACGATGTTATGTATAAAAGATCTGTCAATTTTAATCGTATGAAACGGATACTTTTTTAAGTAGTGTATGGATGAAAAGCCAGTCCCATAATCGTCCAAAGCAATGCTGATCCCCATCTCCGCCAGTTTTGCCAGTTGGCTTCTTATGAGTTCGCTCGATTGTAACAAGGAACTTTCTGTCAACTCCACCTCAATGGATGACGGATTTACAGAATACTCCTCCAAGTAATGCGAAATCCTGTCGATCAGGTCATTTTTCAAAAAGCTTTTTGCAGACAAGTTAATGGAAATTTTTTTAAAAGGGACCTGCTCTTTTTTCCATTGCCGGATTTGTCGGCAAACCGTGCGAATAACAAAATCATCAATGAGCTGAATGATTTTCCCATTTTCCTCGGCTGCCGGAATAAACTCTGCGGGAGACACATTCCCTTTAACGGGATGTTCCCAACGGATGAGTGCCTCTGCTCCAATTGCCATTTGTGTATGGATGTCAATTTTTGGCTGGTATTCCACATAAAGCTCCCCATGCTGTATGGCTTTTAGCAAGTCGGCTTCCAACTCAAATTTTTTCAGCGATTCCGTTTTCATCTCGGGCAAATAAAATTGGAAGTTTCCGTTTCCCAGTTCTTTGGCCTGTTTCAATGCGATGCGCGCTTTTTTAAACAATGTATTGAAATCTTTTCCGTCATAAGGAAACACGCTTCCCCCGATCGTTGCCGTAAAGTGAATGTCATGATGGTTTATGTTGAAGGGAGTTTCAATATGATTGATCAGTTTTTTAGCTTCGGAAATGTAATGGTTGGGAGCGACCGGACGCTTTAGGAGAATGCCAAGGGTATTTTCTTCAATCCGGAAAACGATATCGTCGTCGTCATACAAACCGGTAATATGTGAAACGATTGATTTGGCCACTTTTTCCCCTGTTTCAAGTCCGTATACGTCCATCACGTGGTCCAATTCATCAATATTTACATATAAAAAAGCAAAGGTGTCTTGTTGATTTACCCGTGAAAGCCGCTGATTTATATATTTTTTGGCGTAATAATACCCCTGGATGCCAGTCAAATAATCAAACTGCTGATATTTATTCGGTTTGATGATGACGACAATTCCCGATAGACCATCATCAAGGGTTAACGGGATAAATGTAAGTTCAATGTTCAACAGTTGATTGTCCTGTCCATAGACCGACGCCTCACCCAATTGGACAGATCGGCCAAAGGCATCATCCATGTTGAAATATGAAAAAATATGATGAAATTTTTTTTGGGCATCCGGATTTTCGATGTCTGGAATATTTAACAGCTCATGCCCTTTTTGATTGCAAAATATGATGCTGCCTTCATTGTCGAATAGACAAATTGCATTTTCCGAATGCTGGAACGCAACAGTAAAAATTTCTTTCAAGTTTATGGGCTGCCTTCGTATTTGCCGCCTTTTCCTATTCAATAACCTCATAATAAAGTTCAATTTTGCCCCTTCTTTCAATACTACGAAACATATTGGACCTTTTTGCAGCATACTAAGGTGCAATGAGTGTGTATGATCCATCGTTTGTTTTTCGGGTTTTATCGTCGGCTGCGCTTAGGCCCTATTTTCCCGCATTGCGAATCATTTGCTTTTTCTTTATATAAATGGAAATCGACAAACGGCTTTATCGTCGTGTCACCCCCAAATAAAAAAATCCACCAGATAAAAAAGGCGGATTTTTGTTGTATGGAAAAGTGGACGAAATGATGCGGTAATTCGCCATTTCCATATCCAACCTTTTTCGGTAACCCGGCTGCCATAGCTTTCCCGTAGGCCCGTGGCTTTGCGTCCCTGATTTTCATCAAGTTTGCCATTATCGAAAGGTACTTATAGATGTATCCATATTTTAACATCCAATTTTTTTATTTACAACGAAAATTGCCGAAATTTATGATAAATAGTCGAAAATCACATTGTTTGTGTGTCCCTGGGCACTTTAAAAAGGCTGAACAGCATTCGAATCGAAAATACGTTCGCTTAAACTGGTGATGAAACCATGTTTTGTGTTAAAATGATTGTATGTGATTTTTACAAATTACCTTTCCGAATGTTTGTTTTAACAGTCGGAAGATCAATATAAATATATGGGAAATAATGGGAGGCTGCCGGCTTTGATCAACCAGTTTGCAATAGTATCAAAGTATAAGCCGGCCGGCGATCAGCCAAAAGCGATCGAACAGCTTGTTGAGGGAATCCGTTCCGGAAAAAAATATCAGACGCTTTTGGGCGCAACGGGGACGGGAAAAACGTTTACGGTGTCGAACGTCATTCAAGAAGTCAACAAACCGACGCTCGTCATTGCCCACAACAAGACGCTTGCCGGCCAGCTTTACAGTGAGTTTAAAGAGTTTTTTCCGAACAATGCCGTTGAATATTTTGTCAGTTTCTATGATTATTATCAACCTGAAGCTTACGTTCCCCAGACAGATACATTTATTGAAAAAGACTCTAGTGTCAATGACGAGATCAACAGGCTCAGGCACTCGGCAACGTCCGCATTGTTCGAGCGCAGAGATGTCATCATCATCGCCAGTGTTTCCTGCATTTACGGACTCGGTTCCCCGACAGAATACCGTGAGCACGTGCTTTCTCTCCGGACAGGCATGGAAATTGAAAGAAACCAGCTCCTTCGCAGGCTGGTGGATCTTCAATACGCCCGCAATGATATCGAATTTACGAATGGAACCTTTCGGGTCCGCGGGGATGTCGTGGAGATTTTCCCGGTTGCGCGGGAGGAGCAATGCATCCGGGTGGAATTTTTCGGGGATGAGATCGACCGGATTCGGGTGGTCGATGCCCTCACGGGGGAAATAGTGGGCGACCGCGAACATGCCGCCATTTTTCCAGCTTCCCACTATGTGACAGGGGACGAGAAATTGAGAATCGCCATTAAAAATATTGAGGAGGAACTGGAAGAACGTTTGGCTGAATTGCGTGCGGAGGATAAATTGCTTGAAGCCCAGCGTCTCGAGCAAAGAACCCGGTACGATTTGGAAATGATGCGGGAAATGGGCTTTTGCTCAGGGATTGAAAACTATTCCCGCCATTTGACGCTCAGGCCGCCGGGCGCAACACCGTACACTTTGCTGGACTATTTTCCGGATGACTTCCAAATAGTCATTGATGAATCACACGTTACGCTTCCGCAAATCCGCGGCATGTATAACGGGGACCAGGCCAGGAAACAGGTGCTCGTTGACCACGGTTTCCGGCTCCCGTCTGCGCTTGATAACCGGCCGCTCAAATTTGAAGAATTTGAGCAGTACATTAAACAGGCAATTTTTGTATCAGCCACGCCGGGCCCTTATGAGCTGGAAAAAACACCAAAAATGGTGGAGCAAATTATCCGTCCGACCGGACTGTTGGATCCAACGATCGATGTCCGGCCAATTGAGGGCCAAATCGATGATTTGCTTGGTGAAATCAATGACCGGGCGGCAAAAAATGAGCGGGTCCTCGTGACGACACTGACGAAAAAAATGGCCGAAGACTTGACGGATTATTTGAAGGAAGTCGGGGTAAAAGTACAGTATTTACATTCGGAAATTAAAACGCTTGAGCGGATTGAAATTATAAGGGATTTGCGTGTCGGCAAATTTGATGTCCTTGTGGGCATCAACTTGCTCCGGGAGGGGCTTGACATTCCGGAAGTTTCGCTTGTAGCCATCCTTGATGCGGATAAGGAAGGGTTCCTCCGTTCCGAACGCTCGCTGATCCAAACGATGGGCCGGGCGGCACGGAATGCGAACGGCCATGTGATCATGTATGCCGACAATATGACGGAATCGATGGAAAAAGCGATTTCCGAAACAAAACGGAGACGCGCGATCCAGGAAGAGTACAATCGAAAACATGGTATTACCCCCGCTACGATACAAAAAGATATTCGCGATGTCATTCGTGCGACGATTGCCGCTGAAGATCCCGAGCAATACGAATATCAGGCAGTACGGAAAACACAATCGACAAAGGAAAAAGAAAAACTGATTGCTTCAATGGAAAAAGAAATGAAAGAAGCCGCCAAAGCGCTTGATTTTGAAAGGGCGGCACAGCTTCGAGACGCCATTTTGGAGCTTAAAGCGGAAGGATGAAACGACGATGGCACTTGATAAAATAGTTGTTCAAGGTGCACGGGCCCATAATTTAAAAAATATAGATGTCACGATTCCCAGGGATAAACTTGTAGTTGTAACGGGATTATCAGGTTCCGGGAAGTCTTCGCTGGCATTTGACACGATTTATGCAGAAGGCCAAAGGCGATATGTGGAATCACTTTCAGCTTATGCACGGCAATTTCTGGGACAAATGGATAAGCCGGATGTGGATGCAATTGAAGGGCTGTCGCCGGCGATCTCGATTGATCAAAAAACGACGAGCCGGAACCCGCGTTCCACTGTCGGTACGGTTACCGAGATTTATGACTATTTGCGTTTGCTTTTTGCACGGGTGGGCAGGCCAGTCTGCCCCATCCACGGAATCGAAATCACATCGCAAACGATTGAGCAAATGGTCGACCGGATCATGTCCTACCCGGAGCGAACGAGGCTACAGGTGCTGGCGCCTGTCGTCTCAGGGCGCAAAGGAACCCACGCCAAAGTATTGGAAGAGGTTAAAAAACAGGGATTCGTCCGTATCAGGGTCAATGGTGAAACACTTGATCTCGGTGAAGAAATTCAGTTGGAAAAAAATAAAAAGCATTCCATCGAAGTGATCGTCGACCGGATTGTCGTCAAAGAAGGAGTCGAACCCCGCTTGGCGGATTCCCTTGAAACGGCACTCGGTCTTGGGGACGGAAAAGTCATCATCGATGTAATCGGTGAAGAGGAGCTGCTTTTCAGCGAACATCACGCCTGTCCGGAATGCGGTTTTTCCATCAATAAACTGGAGCCGCGCATGTTTTCCTTTAACAGCCCGTTCGGGGCTTGCCCGGACTGTGACGGGCTCGGTTCCAAGCTTGAAGTCGATAAAGAACTCGTGATTCCGGATTGGGATTTGACGTTGAACGAGGGGGCGATCGCCCCGTGGATTCCGGTCAGTTCCCGATATTACCCGCAGCTTTTACAATCTGTTTGCCACCATTACGGCATCGATATGGATATTCCCGTGAAAAACTTGCCCAAGGCGCAAATGGACAAAATTTTATATGGTTCGGGTTCGGAAGTCATCCGGTTCCGATACCAAAATGATTTTGGGCAAATACGCGAAAACCAGATCCGGTTTGAAGGGGTTTTGCGGAATGTGGAGCGGCGTTATCAGGAAACGAGCTCCGACTATATCCGGGAACAAATGGAAAAATATATGGCGGAACATCCTTGCCAAAGCTGCAACGGGCACCGGCTGAGGGTGGAAAGCCTTGCCGTAAAAGTGGAAGGCAAACATATCGGCGAGGTAACGAAATTATCAATCAAGGAAGCGCAGCAATTTTTCCAGGCCATTGATTTGACGGAAAAAGAAATGCAAATTGCCAATCTGATTTTAAAAGAAATATCCGAACGCCTGCAATTTCTGGTGAATGTCGGCCTGGATTACCTGACATTGAGCCGGACGGCCGGAACGTTATCGGGAGGCGAGGCCCAGCGGATCCGGCTGGCCACCCAAATCGGATCGCGGCTGACCGGGGTGCTGTATATATTGGATGAACCGTCCATCGGCCTTCACCAGCGGGATAACGACCGATTGATCAATACGCTTCAAAGCATGCGCGACATCGGCAATACGCTCATCGTTGTGGAACATGATGAAGATACGATCATTGCGGCTGATTATCTTATTGATATCGGTCCGGGAGCGGGAGTGCATGGCGGCAAGGTCGTCGCTTGCGGCACGCCTGAAGAAGTGATGAAACAGCCGGATTCACTGACTGGCCAATATTTGTCGGGAACAAAATTCATCCCGATCCCGTTGAAGCGCCGTCCCGGAGACGGCAGGTTTCTTGAAATAAAAGGCGCAAAAGAAAATAATTTGAAAAATGTCAATGTAAAAATTCCGCTTGGCATGTTCATTGCTGTAACCGGCGTGTCCGGATCGGGAAAAAGTACACTCGTGAATGAAATTTTGCATAAAACTTTGGCGCAAAAGCTGCACAAGGCAAAAGCGAAGCCCGGCTTGCATAAAGAAGTGAAAGGGCTGGAACACTTGGAAAAAGTGATAGACATCGACCAGTCGCCGATTGGCCGGACACCCAGGTCGAACCCGGCAACGTATACAGGTGTGTTTGATGATATACGGGATGTGTTTGCTGCCACGAACGAAGCAAAGATACGCGGGTACAAGAAAGGCCGCTTCAGTTTCAATGTGAAAGGCGGGCGCTGTGAAGCCTGCCGTGGCGACGGGATCATTAAAATCGAAATGCACTTTTTGCCTGACGTGTACGTTCCGTGTGAAGTGTGTCACGGGAAAAGGTATAACCGGGAAACACTGGAAGTAAAATATAAAGGCAAAAATATTTCCGATGTTCTTGATATGACTATCGAAGACGCACTTGAATTTTTCGAAAACATACCGAGAATTAAAAGAAAACTGCAAACGATCGCAGATGTCGGGCTTGGCTATATGAAACTCGGCCAGCCTGCCACGACGCTTTCGGGCGGCGAAGCCCAGCGTGTAAAGCTCGCCTCCGAATTGCACAGACGTTCAAACGGCCGCTCCATCTATATTTTGGATGAGCCGACAACGGGTTTGCATACCGATGATATTGCCCGGTTGTTAACAGTGTTGCAGCGTCTTGTCGACAGCGGCAATACGGTGCTTGTGATCGAGCATAACCTGGATGTCATAAAGACAGCCGATTACATTATTGACCTTGGTCCGGAAGGCGGGGATAAAGGCGGAACGATCATTGCTGCAGGTACTCCGGAAAAAGTGGTCAAATGTGAAAATTCCTACACAGGACGTTATTTAAAGCCCATATTGGAACGTGACAATAAGCGGATGAAGCAGTTAATTTCACAGGAGGAAACAAGTTCGAAAACGGCCGTGGCAAAATAAATCTTTTTAAAAGTGAAACAAAAAGCCGCTCATTTCCGTATAACCCAGTACACATTGAAAAAGGAGGAGCGATATGAATCAAGATCGAAAACGAATTCTTGAAATGGTACAACAGGGAAAGTTATCCGCCCAGGAAGCGATTATTTTACTGGATGCATTGGAAGAAGGGAAAGCGCCCGCTCCTGATCTGAAACGTGATGCCGCCGAAGAAAGCCGGGTGAACTCCGGCTTATCGGGATCCGATCAGTCTGCAAATCAAAACGCCGGGAAGGAAAGTGCAGGAGAGTCAAAAAAAGATGAAGACAATTTTTATAAGCAAATGGAGAACGCAGGTGAACGAATTTTTGATTTCGTCAATTCGGCGCTGCGAAAGATTAAAGAAATCGATTTTCAGTTCAATCAATCTGTTGAAATACCGCACGTTTTCCAGCAAAGCGGCGAAGGAATTGACCGGATTGACATTGATGTCGCCAATGGACCCGTAAGGGTCATTCCCTGGGAACAGGAAGAGGTGCGCATTGAATGTCAAGCCAAAGTATACCGGGCAGAAGACCGGGAAGACGGCCGCAGCTATTTCCTGGACAATACGATTTTTTCACAAGACAGCAATATGCTTTGTTTCGCAACGAAATCGAAATGGATGCGAGTTGAAACAGTCGTTTATGTCCCGCAAAAAAGATATAAAAAAGTTTCGGTGCGAATTTTTAACGGCGAATTGACGAGCGAACGGCTGGAATGTGATGATTTGATCGTAAAAACGACAAACGGCAAAGTGGACTTGGAAAATATCTCGGGCAGGAAATTGGATATCGAAACAGTTAACGGACAAATAAAAGTGAAGGAGTCCAAAGCCGATGAGGTTGAAGCGGAAACGATCAATGGAGCCATTGATGTACTGGTTTCATGCAAGAAAGCGGAGCTCAAATCGTTTAACGGCAATATCACGTGCACGTTAAAAGATACTGAAACGAAGGTTTTTGAAGCGAAGGCTGTGACGGGAAATATTCATTTGAATGTTCCGGATACAGCGGGAGTGGACGGCGAGCTCCGTTCCAACCTTGGCAGCTATACACTGGATTTGCAGGATGTGAACATCCTGCACGAAAAACGGGATGTCATTCAAAAACAGATGAAGTTCAAACGGACAGGAACCGAGGGTGAAACGATCCATGTCCTCGCGGATACAAAAACCGGCTCTGTTTTTGTCACAGCCAGCGGTAAAGAGGAAGCGTAACATATGAGATGGTTGATTGGAATCATCATTAATGCGATTTTGTTTATCGCCTTTGCCGGCTACTTTGAAGGCTTTTACGTTG
Source organism: Siminovitchia jepli (assembly GCF_047228825.1). Lineage (NCBI taxonomy): Bacteria > Bacillati > Bacillota > Bacilli > Caryophanales > Bacillaceae > Siminovitchia > Siminovitchia jepli. Next base: position 383 of record NZ_JBFEGN010000111.1, on the reverse strand, counting down.
CGAGCTTCGGCTCAGCGCTTGCCGCAAGCCTGGTGTTATCCATCTTAAACATACTCGTACGGCCGATTCTTATTCTGTTTACCTTACCAATCACGATTCTAACGCTGGGCCTGTTTCTTTTCGTCATCAATGCCCTTACCTTATTGATGACGGACGCCCTCATGGGCAGCAACTTTGAAATCGATAACTTTGGATTGGCTTTTCTCACAGCCATCATCATGTCCATCGTCAATATCATCATTCAAAAAGCGGTCATCGAACCCCGCAGAAAATAACCCGGACAGCCATGCTGTCCGGTTATTTTTTTGCATACCCGCGGATACCGAAAAATACCCGCGGATACCGAAAAATACCCGCGGATACCGAAAAATACCCGCGGATAC
>NZ_JBFEGN010000110.1:0-9107 GCF_047228825.1 Siminovitchia jepli | reverse complement strand
TGGACATACAAAGATAAGGCTAAAAGCTGATACCGTCTAAAGACGGTGGAGTTAGACCGCGCATTTGTAAGTTAAAATGGGTATAGAAGGTCATCCATACGTCATCATTTTGCCGGAATTCGCCATTTTACCAAAAGAAGGTATGGACAATGTATGAAATTAGCCTTATTAAGATACATAGCGCGTATAAGCATGATCCATTCCTCCTTGAAAGCTTGGGCTCCTGTTCAGGAAACCATTGTTTTTCTACCAAAATATGTAGTGTCCTTGAATATTATCACCCTTTTCAAATAATTGTCAACAGTTATGATAGGTGCACTGTCACTCCCCGAAAACCCTCGAATTTTGTCGAATTTCCTAGTATACAGGCTACCGGGATTTACAGTATAAAAAATAGAATCCACTTTGAAAATGATGATCAAAGTGGATTCTTGTGCCATTTATTCGCACGCTTCCAATTTTCTTTTTTCTTCTATCAGTTTTTGGAATTCCTTTTCCAGTTCTTTACTTGGCTCGATGCTTAACCGGCTGAGCACCTCTGATATCTTCGTTTCGATGACGAGGAGTCGATCTTCCTGGGTATTTCGGGTTTTTTTGCGTTGACTCTGTTTATATTGTGTATAGGTCCCTTCAACAAGCTCAATCTCTTTATGACGAATAACCATCATACGGGTGGCGACATGTTGAATCAGCAGGCGATCATGCGAAACGAAAATGACAGTTCCTGCATATTCCTTTAAAAGTGATTCCAATGCACCGACAGCTTCAATATCCAGGTAATTCGTCGGTTCATCCAAGATTAACGTATTACTATTACTCAAAAGTATTTTGGCAAGCGCTGCTTTGACGCGTTCTCCGCCACTCAGCACTCCGACCGGCTTATAAACATCATCCCGAAAAAAATGCAATCTTGCCAATACGGTTCGGATGAATGTTTCATCCTGCCTGGAAGTGGAACTGACATTTTCCAGAATTGATTTTTCAACATCCAATATATTTAAGTTCTGACTAAAGTAACCCATTTTCATGGCCGGAGAAATTGTGATGCCTTCAGCTTGATTGACTATCATTTTTACAAGCGTCGTTTTTCCGCTGCCATTTGGGCCCATGATGGCAAGTTTATCTCCGCCGCGAATATGAAAGCTCGTTTTTTTCCAAAGGAGACGGCCGCCGGCGATGCCTTCCACATTTTCGGCACGGAGAATGATTCGGTCTTTAAATGTACCTTCATTGGGCAAATTCATTTTAAGCGGAGGCGTCTCCTTCACTTTCTCCACTTTTTCGAATTTTTCCAACCTCGTTTTCATCGCTTTTGCCGTCTTTTGCAGCTTCTTTTGCTTTTTGGCAAAGTAGGGCTTTGCACCCTTTATTTTCACTTCCGATTGGCTCACCTTTTTTGGTGCTTTCGTTGCTTTTTCAGCTTTTTGCTCTTTTGCTTTCAACGCTTCTTCCAGCTGTTTTTTCTTTAACTCGTATTTTTCATAAGCGAGCCGCTGTTGACGATGCTCCAGCTCTTTCTGTTCAGCATAGTCACTGTAATTGCCTTTATACTCCTTTACATTTCCTTCATTGATTTCCCAAATGGATGTGCAAAGGGCGTCCAAAAATGCCCGGTCATGGGATACAATCACAAAAGCACCCTTCCACCCGGCCAGTTTCCTTTCAACCCATTCAATGTGCTCTGCATCAAGATTTGTTGTCGGTTCATCTGCAAATAAAATTTGCGGCGCCTTTACAAGCACCTCATTCATGTATTCCTGCGTTACCTCACCGCCGCTTTTGACAGTATCGATCCTTTTCAACTGCGGCAAAAGCTCACTCGTTACACGGTGGCGGACGATCCCATCATCCGGCGGCAGATTTCCGGAAAGAATATTCAATAGTGTTGTCTTTCCGCTGCCATTTCGGCCAACGAGACCAATCCGGTCATTTTTGTTAATTTCCAACCGCTCGATATTTAGCAGCAACCGATCCTTGACATAGTGCTTTATATTGATCGCTTCCAATAAAGTCATATGATCATCCCCATTTTTGCATAATCGGGGACATAAAAATGCCCCCTATCTGAATTCAGAATAGGAGGCGCAAGTAAAGATGAACACCAAAAAGAGAGATTCCTCCCTTTTGCGCTCAACGATAGAAGTCCAATCCTATTCTGAAAACTCCGATTGAAGGCAACCCAAAAAAGCATAGATCTTCGTTAAAAAGCCTTCAATGAGTGGTTTTCTTAAATAGGATTAGTACTTCATGCAGCTTGTTCACCCTTCCGCTCGTTTATTTACTGCCACTATAGACGGTCTTTTTAAATTTGTCAACTGTTACGTTTGTTGAAAAAAGCAGGTTCCTTGTCTTGGTTAGAATTTGTCTCAACCTCATCCCAATTTAGCTTTGATCAATGTTCTTCTTTCTTTTGCATTCATTTTTTCAGATTTCATTTTGCGTAAACCGATGAAAATAGCGACTGCCCAACCGAGCAAAATGGTTCCATAAATGAGAGCCGCATACGATCCGTTTATGATCCATGTATTTAACATCGTTCGGGCATTGATGAGGATAATAAATCCTCCAACCAAAATGCCCATTAATTGAGCAGGAACTTTTCGAACGAGCCATGCCGCGATGGGCGCAGCAATAACGCCTCCAATAACGAGAGCCCCAACCCAAAGAAAATTGACGGTTTCCCAGCCTAATGAAATTAAAAACCCAAGAGTGGCCGAAACGGCAATTGCAAATTCGCTTGTGTCAACCGTCCCTACTACTTTCCGGGCCGTCATCCCTTTTTTTGCAAGAAGAACGGGTGTGGCAATCGGGCCCCAGCCTCCGCCGCCGGTTGCATCGGCAAAACCTGCAACCAATCCCAATGGTATTGACTGTTTGATGGATATTGGTTTGGCTTCTTTTACCTCGCCATTTTTAAATGTAAACAAAAATCGAAACACCACATAGAATCCCAACAACAATAGAAAAGCTGAAATATACGGCTTCACGATTTCGCCCGGCAAATTGCTCAAAAAGCAAGCACCCGCGAAAGCTCCGACAGATCCCGGAATAATCAGTCGATACAATATGGTTTTATCCACATTTCCGAATTTAAAGTGTGCTATTCCTGAAGCTGCGGTCGTAGCCACTTCGGATAGATGTATGGTAGCGGAGGCTACCGCCGGAGCAATGCCAAATGCCAATAAAAAAGTCGTTGAGGATACGCCATATGCCATTCCCAAAGCACCGTCTATAAGCTGGGCAAGGAAACCGACCATGGCTAAAACAATTAGTTTTTTCATATTCCCTTCCCTCATTAAAATTGACGGTTTTAGTGTTTCATATTTTTTCCTGTCAAACTCTCTAATGAATCAAGGCGGTTCCCGCTTTAGAGAGAAATCGTTTAAAGCTGTTTAAGCTATATAGTTCTTATCCTTCAAATATTTGATGATGAGCTGAACTGCTTCCTCTAAAGATAGCATTTCAGTATTGATTGTTATTTCCGGGGCCACAGGCTCTTCATAAGGCGCATCAATCCCTGTAAATCCTTTAATTTTGCCGGCGCGCGCTTTTTTATAAAGCCCTTTCGGATCACGCTTTTCACATTCTTCCAAGCTGCATTTAACGTAGATTTCAATAAATTCGTTTTCTTCCAAAATGGATCGAACTTGATCGCGGTCCTGTCTGTATGGAGAAATAAATGCCGTCATCGTGATTAACCCTGCATCAACCATAAGCTTTGCAACTTCTCCTATACGCCGGATGTTTTCGGTGCGATCCCCGGGACTAAAGCCTAAATTGCTATTTAAACCGTGACGGATATTATCTCCATCCAAACGGTAAGTGTGGACACCCAACCTGAAAAGCTCTTTCTCCAGCAAAGCGGATAAACTGGATTTTCCTGATCCGGAGAGCCCTGTGAACCATAGTACAGCGCTTTGGTGGTTATTTCGTTGTTGTCTTTCTTTTTTTGACACTAGTGATTCGTGCCACACAAGATTGGCGGGTGTACTCATATGCTCCCTCCTTAGGCTTTTACTTTAAATGCGCCTTTGATGCTGCAGGCCCTTTATAAGTATTGCTGCAACCTCGGGACGCGAAAACTCTTTTGGCAGATCTTCTCCATTCCGGAGTTTTTCCCTCACTTTTGTTCCACTTAAAAGGACGTGACATGCTTGATCATGCGGACACGTTTTGGCGGTAGCCATGTTCTCGCATTTGGTACAGTAGAAGGCATTTTCAAATTTAAATATTTGGATCCCCAGTTCATCTTCAAATTGTGAAATTAACTCCTGGGCTGCATAAGTACCATAGTAATTACCGATACCTGCGTGATCACGCCCAACGATAAAATGTGTACATCCATAATTTTTACGGACGATGGCATGTAAAATGGCTTCCCTGGGTCCCCCGTAACGCATTGCAGCCGGATATATAACCAGTCTGGTCCGATCAGCCGGAAAATAATTTTTTAGAATCGCTTGATAACTTTCCATGCGAATCTCTGCCGGAATATCATCTGCCTTCGTCTCACCAACCAATGGATTTAACAATAGGCCATCAACATATTCCAAGGCGCATTTTTGAATAAATTCATGAGAGCGGTGAACAGGATTTCTTGTTTGAAACCCAACTATCGTTTTCCAACCCAAATCGGCAAACATTTTCCGCGTTTCTTTCGGATCTAAATAAAATGCTTCAAAAGGGGCATGCTGCGGTCGGTTGAGTAGATAGATTGGACCTGCCAAATACACTTCACCTTGTTCATAAACTTTGTTGACACCCGGATGCGCGGGATCCGTCGTCCCAAATACAAGTCTTGCCTCCTTTTCTTTGTCATAGAAATACTTTTCCTGCAAATGAAGCACACCATAAACGACATCGTCCTCTCCGGTAAGGGCAATGTCAGTACCAATTTCATATTCATTTGCCTCCTCCCGGGAGACATGGAGAGTAATCGGAATACTCCAAAGTGTCCCATCGGCCAGACGCATGTCTTCTAGGACGCGGGTGTAATCCTGTTGTCCCATGAATCCTGTTAAAGGGCTAAATCCACCGATGCCAATAAGTTCTAAATCAGATAAACCCCAGGCATCCAGTTTTAAGGGTTTCAATGAATCGGCTTTTTTTAGATAAGTTTCTCTTTCCGGGGCAACCAATTCTCTTTGAATCAATTCACCCCCATGAGGTAAAATGGCGCTTTCTTCTTTTTGTAACGTTACAGTCATCGTTTCTACCTCCAAATTTTTCATCCATGCCAATTTTGCTGGGCATATCACGACTCAGTCTATTCAAAGTATTATTTTTTGGTTCCGTAAAACACAACGGTTATCAACAAACCGTTATTTTAATTTCTTTTCAAATGTATGGAGACCGCACTCTGTCTTATGAAACCCGGCCCACCTTCCCGCCCGAAAATCTTCGTTATTTGTTACAGGCGATGTGCAAGGCTCGCAGCCAATACTATGATATCCCTTGTCGTGTAAAGGGTTATAAGGTAAATTATTTTCCCGGATATAATTCCAAACATCCTCCCACGTCCAATAAATTAAAGGACATACCTTGATTGACCGGAACCGTTCATCCTTATTGACAAAGTTTGTATCCTTCCGACTTGAAGATTGTTCTCTTCGCAGACCCGAGATCCAAGCCGGAACACCTTGTAATACTTCTTCCAAAGGTTTAACCTTTCGAATGAAACAACAAAGATCCGGCCGGCTTTTCCAAAGTTCAGAGCCATATTGTTTAGCCTGCTCCTCCAAAGTTAATGCTGGTTTTTTCAACTGAATATTCAGTTCAGGATATTTTTCCTTTACCTTATCAATAAGCTCATAGGTTTCTTTAAAATGGACCCCGGTATCCAAAAAAACAATCTGTGCATCTTGTTTGATTTTGGAAATGAGATCGATTAAAACGATGCCTTCTGCACCAAAACTGCATGCATAAATAATAGCGTCCTTGTAGGAATCATACGCCCACTGCAAAATTTTTACAGCGCCTTTTGTTTCATCCGCAGGTACCCAATCCTTAAAGGGGTCCTCCTGAAACTCTTTGTAACTGATTAACGGGATATTCATGCATTCCACTCCAGACTGCTTAAATGATTCCATTGGCAAAAGTTTTTTTGCAAAAGCATATACGGATCGCTCTCCGCTCTTCCTTGCATGCCAATAAAAGGGGTATCAGCTCTTATTTAGGAAATTTAATGTTCCGGAATTATCATCCTCCAATTCCTCTTTTCCAGAACCAATTACCGCCTTATATCAGGGTCATGGTTCAATTTCGCATCGTGATTTCCTCCCATGGGCTTTTTCCTTTTTAACCTATTCACCCGTTACACGAAATGAGCCTGTACTTATTAGGCATTCCCCGGCTAAGCTCTATGGCGGCCGGAATCGCTTCGGTTTTGTTCCCAATTTTCAAAAAGTTTTTGGGCTTTTTAAAGCAAAAAAAAACGCCGAAGGGGTATTCCCTCCGGCTCATGTCAATGGAAGTCCACATCAATTTTATTTCTGTTTTGATCGTCATCTTCTACTTTTGGCATGCGAATCTCGAGTACTCCATTTTTATAGGAAGCCTTGGCATTTCCCTCCATCGAAACCGGGGATGGCAAAGGGATTGACCGTTGAAAATGTCCCGTAAACCGCTCCTGTTTATGCATGTTTTCTTCCTTTATTTCATTGGAGCGCTGGATCGTCCCGCTGATCGTCAGCAGGTTTTGCTCATTGATATGGATGTGGACATCATCTTTCTTTTCCAACCCGGGAATATCACATGTGGCCACCACTTCATTTTCCGTTTCATACACATCCACTTTCGGCATGCCGAACTCTCTATTCGCCCCAAAGTCAGCCGAAAATAAACGATTTAAGTCTCTCCTCATGTTGTCCAGTTGGCGAAAAGGGTCAAATGGTACTAAAGACATTTTTGCACCTCCCATGTCGGATTCGTAAAAAAAAGGCAGTAAGCCTTTCTTTTTTTTACCCCGGTGCACATAAATAAAACGCTGCCGCTACCGGTCAATTGGTAGTATACTTTATCTTTTTATTTTTATCCGCTAGGAAAACAAATAAAGCCCGTTAAGCAGCTCAATTGATTTTTTATTGCCTAAGCCGGTTACATGAATGGCGGCCGGACGATTTGTTGGACCTTCTGCAAAAATGAGCTCGACGTCCCTTGTCTTCAGGGAGATCGCCTCTTTGTTATAAATTGCATCAAAAATCGGAGATGGTTCAGATGCCTGAAGTATTTCTTTCCAATTCGCAGCATGGTCCTCTGGTGATTGGACAAAATAATATACTTTGCTTATATGTAGATGCTGCTGCTTTTCCGGAATGATTCCCCTTTCACAATAGGCTTTCAACCTGTCCGCATCCTCCTGATCCCACTGAATGAAAAAAGGATACGGGGCCATTGATGCGGGAGTCTTTGCAAACAGCATTTTCCACTGCAAGATTGTTCCGTCTTCTCTTCTCCGTTCTGCATTTACAATTTCGCTAGGCGTAAATCCTGAATTGGTGAGCCGCTCACGTAATGATTGAATGTCACTCGTTCTAAAACAAATATTCCCGAACCCTTCCCCATTCTGCAAATCTTCGTTCATTTGTTTTATTAAAGGGTTATCGGAACCGCCGACGATTAAATCATTTTCTATCGCCAAATACTCTACATATGAAAGCCCGAAGTAGAGCAAGCTATTCCAGCTCCCCCATTGAAGATGCGATCCGCCTTTCACAGCCAATAGACCGTGCTTCTTCCATTCGGGAATGGCCGATGACGGATCCCGGTCGACAAAATGCACGATGTGGTCAAAAGCCAATGCAGTCATTGGATCACCTTTCCTTTGCTTTTTTTTCATTATATCAGCGTGCAAAACAAAAAAGCCCGTCCGGCATTCATTAATAAAGCCTCCTGAACACAAATATGGCAGGAGGCTTTTCATTCAGCTATTTTGTTGTTGATCAGAAGGAAGCTCGTCTATTCTATTGGAATCTTCCGAATCCAGTACACTGCCAATGAAGTATACCAGAAATACGGCGATTATAACCAACAGTACAGACAGTCCAATGAGTACGCCCAGTTGCATAAATATCTCCTCCACCCATACATTGTCCGCTTTTCATTTACGTACAACTGAAAAGCAAAGAAGCATATCCTTTTCCGTTTATCTATTTTATAGTATATACTATTTTTCACTTTCCAACAAAGATAATATGTATTATAATAATAAAGGTCCTTTATTGATAGCAGCATGGCTCCGTAGCTCAGAGGATAGAGCGTCGGTTTCCTAAACCGTGCGTCGCAGGTTCGATTCCTGCCGGGGCCGTATCCAAAAATTGTTAGTAGCAAGGGTTGCAGCGTGTCTGTACTCTTGCTACTTTTATTATAAATAGTCAACTTTAGCCTGTTATAATATTTTTTAGATTAATAAAAAGCCCCTCAACCGATATTCAATTTTGAAATCCTGTCACCAGATACTCCTTATACTAACTGTTAGAGCCTATTTATTATGTCCTAAACTTGAGTATTTAACGCCTATTCCTAAAAAGGCGAGAATTATTGCAATTATAGGAGTAATATAAGTCATTACAGCCCATGGTCCATACCCGCCAGAACCAAAAATCGGAACACCTAATGTACTAATATAAAACGCTCCAGAAGTTCCCCATGGTACAAGTGGCGCTACCATTGTTCCGACATCTTCAATACTTCTGGAAAGTGTTTTTGCTGCCATTCCTGATCTCTGAAACGCCTTCATAAACATTTCCGGCAACATAATTGCCCCTGTGTAAGATGTACCTGAAAAGACAAGCAATAACAAGCCGGTGAATAATGTAGTAATCATTAACGGACCTCGGGTTCTCACTCTCTGTGTCAAAGGTGTGATGGCCGTTTCAAGAAATCCAGCCTTACTAATAATCGCTGTATATGCATAGCCGCAATAAATAATAACGACAATGCCAACCATAGAAATAATACCTCCGCGGTTTAGTAAAGTAAGAACACTATCCGCTAAATTTTCTGGATTTACTCCCGGAATCATGTTGACATTTAAAGCAGGTTATGCGTCGGAAAAACGGTGTGGTTAAAGTTCCGACTGCTCTCACATGCCCAAAGTGTTCGGCGCC